>JAXHTA010000180.1:0-7477 GCA_034190285.1 Thermodesulfobacteriota bacterium
ATATCGCTAATCGATTGGCCTATATCAATCTCCCCTGTTACACCCTTGCTGAGCATATGACAGCACAACATCATGCATTAGGTTTATCCTTGACACACAAGTCCTGTTTCTCTATCCTCACTACCGGATGAATATAGCCCTTTTCACGTCGGAATAATAGACGAGCGCATCCCTATTCTGATTAATCTCAACTGGGGGGGGAAGGATGCGACAAGACAGCTCCGGCATGTGAGCTGGCAATGCAGAAAAGCCTGTAGGTACTGTTCCTGATTTTGTACAAACGAAAGGCAGGATGACCAATGAACCTTATTCAGAAAAGCACAAACGAAAGGACAGACAGGACAGCCATTAACAAGATTCTGGACGACAGTATTAATGAGGACGATTTCTATTGCCGGAAAAGCTATAACCTATTAAGCAGCATCGGCCTTGATAGGGATGAAGTCCTGATGTCGCTTGCCCGTCACAAATCCAGCGAAAAATATGGCTATGATCTTTCCTCGAGTAGCCTCTCCCGCTTATTTAAACTTGCTGGAACAATGGAAGAAGCTGCTCCATTAAGAAGGCTCATCGAATCCCCATTTTTCCTTGTAAAGGCCTGTTGGTTGTACGAACATGCTCCGTTTTTCTTCTTTTACGACAATGGCGGGCTGGAAGGCCGTGATTCTATGGTTATAGAGTTCGCAAGACAATATGAGACCCATTTCCTGAATAACAAGGTTGATTTCAACACATGGAGGAGAATAAAGAACCCCAGGCGTGTCAGGAGCACGTCATTCTGGGAAAATAAGACCTTTGATCCTCTTCTGCTTATAGAAAAGGTTAAGGATGATAACCTTGAAGGCATCGAACTCAGCGTTGACTTCCACCCATTTAATTACACGGTGCCTCTTCCCGAAGAGCTTACAAATGAGAAACGGGAACAGATAAGGGAGGCATGTCAGAAGAGCGGAGTCAAGATTGATATCCACTCTCCAATCATCGGTCCCTATGCGCCCTCCCCCGACCCCTCCAGGGGAACCCAGACGTTCTATGATCCCACCGAATGCCTTGAAGTCCAGTACGAGACCATTGAGCTGGCCAAAGATATCGGAGCTGGCTCTGTAGTCTTACACCTGATTGATACCTCAAACATGAAAGCAATGGCAGACCTGGTCGAGAAGGCGGGGGGAAGTAGTGTAAGGGTGACCATTGAGAACTATTGCCAGACAAAAAATCGACAAACCTCAAGCGTATTGATTGATTGTATCCATGAAATTTCTCAATCACTTCCCCAAGAAGTAAGAGAGGAGAATTTTGGGATCACCTTGGACGTAGGTCACTTGAACATAGAGGGGGAAGACCCCCTTGTGGCTGCCGAGAAAATAGGAAGATGGTGCATGGAAAACGGCGTATATATTCGCCTGCACGCAACCGATAATTATGGAAAACTGCTTTTTAGCCCTCCCGCGTACAGTGCCGACGTCCACAGTAACGTCTCGGGCCGAGGGATAGACAATGAAATGATTATCAAGCTATTGCGCAGCATGGGACATCAGTTCGATGTTGTCGCCGAACAGATACAGCCTCTGACACAAGAGGATATTGAAATTATTCATGAAGCCCAATGCTGGCTCCTTCCTGACGTTTATGAATCCGTTGTTGAAAAGGGAAAAAAAAGATTGTCGATTACGGAATTGGGTGCGCTCATAGGACCGGAGGTCATTAAAGAAGACCCCTATCGGTTTTTTGCCGGGATGAAAGGTGTCCCCGCTCTCAAAGAACACCTCGTTTACAGAAGGATCCAGGACAAGAAGCATCTGTCCGTTGATGAGGCCAAGAGGATATCTCAGGATTTCATGAAGATGCCTCAGAAATTCAAGACTGATTTGACAACATATATTGATGATCTGTTGTTACCGATTCAGAGCGAAACCGGAACTATACAAAAAAGTGAACTTGACCTGATCTGTCAGAATATTAGCGGGGCCTTATTTGCCGCCATCAGCAATGAACATCTGAATTTGATTTTTTCAAAGAGAAAAACCTTTAGGAAAGGGGATATAATCTGTAAGCAGGACACGCCCGGAAAGGAGATGTATTATATAACGGAAGGTGAAGTAAGCGTTTATATAGATGGAGCTTGTGTGGCAACACTAGGTCCAGGTGAAATATTCGGCGAGATAAGCCTATTCTACAATATTAACAGATCGGCTACAATCGAAGTCTCCAGAGAAGAAACAGAGGTTGGAGTGTTAACCCGTAGAGGACTGGAAAACCTGTTTGGAGACACTCAGTCTTTCGCCCATGATTTGATCTACAACCTGTATACTATCCTGCCGGGCAGGCTAAGGAACTTGAATGACAAGTATGAGACCGCCATGCGTGCTCTTCATCTCATTTTCAATGGTGATGAGAAGCAAATGCCAACCCTCGACCACATAGAGAGGCAGATCAAGAGGGAAAAGGCGGATTTTTTTCCGACCCTATCTAAAGATGAGGCAAGAAATATCTATCAAAAGATAGAAATTTTTAGCCCGGGCCAGCCTATATTCATCCAGGGTGACAGGGCTGATGGGGCCTATTTTGTCCTGGAAGGAAGGGCAAAGGCAGTTCTTTCATCTCCTGACTTCGAAGATATTGTCCTTGGAGAATTGGATGAGGGCGAGGTATTTGGTGAAATGGCCCTCATAGACGATAAGCCAAGATCCGCAAACGTGGTGGCCATTACCCCTTGCAGGATGGCATTCATTGGTAAGGATTTGTTTAACGGATTCCTCGAAGCCAGGTCTGAATTCAGTCTCCGTTTTATGGGCTTTATATGTTTGTCTCTTTTCAGGCGAATCCTCCGATTGGATAGCCTCTATTCTGACATTAAAGAAAGGATAAAGGGCTCCTGAGTCCAACCGACCCTCCCTTTCCGGAAAAACGGTCGGGGCTGGGGAGAGTAAACTGTCAATTTCTCTCCATTTATTGGTTTTTTTGCCTATTCTTGACCGGATTATAGAATTGAGGTAACCTATATGTCTGTCTATTGGTTGATTTGACTGAAAAGGAGGTAATACCGAGGGGAAGAAGAATATGTAGAAGGCATAATCATTCAACCAGCGGAAAGGAGGTATGCAGATGGCCCATAAAGGAACTCGAAAAGGGATAACAAGGCGCAGTTTCATAAAGGGTGTGGCCATAGGAGCAGGCGCTGCTGCGGCAGCGGGAAGCGGCTTATTGGGGGCACGATCCAGAAACAATGCCTTGGCTGCCATACCAACAGGGGCCGGACCCATCTCAACAGCAGGGCTGCCCGCGTCGTGGGATCATAAAACCGATGTTCTGGTCCTGGGGGCAGGAGGAGCCGGACTGGCTGCGGCCGTTGCAGCAGGGGAAACAGGCGCCAAAGTCATGGTCTTAGAGAAGAACCCTTCTTGTGGCGGTGATACAGCAACGGCAATGGTATTCATGTCGAGGACTCGAGATAGTAGATTTCATAAGAGACTGGGCATGAAGCCGATTCCTTTAAGCGCTGCCTTCGCACAGGGGACGGCTGGATTTGCCTGCAGGAACAACTGTGAGGTGGAGCGCACAATCATAGCGAGAGACGGCGCTACGGCAGATTGGCTTGAAGACATGGGAGTAGTGTATTACCCCGGCCCCGCCGCCGGAGCTCCACCCGGGTTTATGCTGACTCCACAAGATCCAGATGGAGGATACTACCGCTGGTTCCCACACAACGCTAAGGGATTCACCCAGAGATTAGAGAAACGGGCGCGTGATTTGTCCATAAGGTTCTTCCTCGCCACCCCTGCGACTACATTGGTCACAAAGGCGGGCCGGGTTATGGGCGTCACGGCAAAGACAGAAAAAGGGGAAACGCTGAATATCAAGGCCAGGGTAACAGTCCTGGCCACAGGTGGTTTTGGCGCAAACAAGGCTATGCTGGAGAAATACGCCCTTCCAGTGGTATTTGCTGGAATCGCGCACTATATTGGCCTCCCCAGCGCCACCGGAGATGGTATCAGGATGGCGCAAGGCGTTGGGGCCGTTGTTGAGGGCATGGATGATTTTGAGATGTGGGATGGCGGTCCGCCGGGAGTGGGAGAAGGCCCTATGTCTTTTTACAACGCTGCGACCCAGCTGGTCCGACAAAAATCCCTCACCGTAAACAAGCTGGGCAAAAGATTCATGGATGAAAGTCTTTTGTATGGTCACGGCCATGAAATAGGAGCATTCAAATCCCAGGCCTTTCAGACCATAAGACAAAAGGACCAGACTTCCTTTACAATTCATGATTCTGACACCGTAAAAAAGGATTTTATCATAAAGCGCTTTGAGCCCGTTGCCTGTGAATACCCCTGCCCATGGTATGAAAAGGACTTCAAAAGACGCGTTAAAGAAGGTATTATAATAAAAGCGGACAGCATTGGAGATTTGGCCCGGTTGATGGACATAGATCCCAAGGCGCTTGAGGAAACTTTAAACAACTACAATAAATATTGCGACAAGAAGACGGACCCGGAATTTTTCAAACCGGCAAAATATCTCATACCCATAAGAAAGCCGCCATTCTATGCAGTGAAACAAGTCGGGGGAGCCCTTTTTAATACTTGGGGAGGTTTGGTGACCAACACCAGGTTCGAGGTGCTGGATAAGGACTGGAAACCCATTCCCGGGTTACGTGTGGCAGGAGAAAATGCTGCATATTGCGCAAGTGTCGTGTATGCCATTACCAGCGGTCGTATTGCCGGGGAGAACGCGGCCCGGGAGGCATTGTGGAAATAGGAACAAGGACGTAATAAAGACCACCCGGGCAAGAAACTGGTAAGAATCCGGCAAAGGATCCAGACCTTTCGCTTCGGGGTCCTTTGCCTACAAATTGTGAAAACGAGAAGTTGCCTGTGGGGATGGGAAAGGCAGTCTTCGTAGATTAAGTAGTGTCTGAATGCAAAATAGGATTCTTCGTCACGGTCAAGGAAGGTCAAAATTCTAACCCCAGGAGTATATTCAATATTTTGAGGATTAAAATTCTTGCCTGACGCGGAGATTTGCGAAAGAGACAGTCTTCGTTCGGGCACTAAATAAGGAGTTTCAAGGATGGCATCGAACAGTAAGAAGACAAAAAGGATTCGTCACAGGAAAAAGAAACCCAACAAGGCAAATCAGAAGGCGAACCAGACGCGCATTCAAAGGAATGCGGAAATGCTCAGAGAACTGGCTTCCGGCACCGAAACATAATCCAGCTGTTTTATATGAGACTCAGGGTCCGTAAGTATAACCTCCGGTTGTGAAATTGTGAAGGTGGATGCGTTTGATGACCTCCGCCTTAGAGATACGGAAAGCCAGTGGTCAATACGCCGACGACTGACTGATTTACCCAGATGGATTTCACTCATTCAAGGTACGCCGCACTTTTCAATCTCGGGCCTATACGATACGCGATATGAAGCTTGAGCACCGGCCTGATCTCACAGATCATTCCCTCTGTCAACCTCAAAGCCTCCGCTGTGCTCCAGGGAGCTGATTGTATAACCCTGAATCCCTTTACACTGTCCGGCCCCAGACCGGGAGAGAGTGGAGATTCTTGCTCACATCTCAAACAGGCAATACCCCCTCTGCTACGTTTGAAGACCGCCCTTCCCTCCCCCTTGTATGGTCTCCCGCAATTGCAGCACTTGTCGAAATCAATAGCATACCCTCCGAGGCCCATGGACTGAGCCTCAAAAAGGATCCGAGCGTTATCATTTTTCCTTCCCTCGTTTAGTGCAAGAAACGAATTCTGCAATAACTGGAACATCCTCTTATCCGCCACACCTTGGGGAAAAAGGGTTTCTGTAAGCTCAATCATGTAACTGGCCAGTGAGAAAGACGAGAAATCCGATCTGAGCCCGGGAAATGCCTCAACCAACCTGCACGAATTAAGGAAATAAAGCCCTCCTTTGCTTTTCGGCTCGTATTCCACATTTGCCAGGCAAAACAGGTCCAAGCAATTGGCGAAGCGCCTCCTGCTCTTTCGGCCGCCTTTTGCCACACCCTTTAAAAGACCTGCGTCGGACGAAAAAAAAGTGACCAAAAGATCGGATTCGCCAAAGTCCCTGATGCGCATGATAATAGAGGGAGAAACACGTATGTCCATAAGCAATACCATTTGTTACTGGTTTTTTCCCTTGCAGAAACTAAGAACCACAAGCGATATCCTATTGGTATCATATGCGTTTAGTTTCGATCCGGACACCTGAATGACTACTGATACCTTGCGGAAATGCCAAGGTCAAGATCAATCATTGTAAACCCTAACGTTGCATAAATCTTTGGCCCAAAAACGTTAGGGTAAAGAAACCTGACCCGGAGGACCAGGCTTACCCATCTAAAATCCGCCTTGAGCCGTTCTTAATATAGAAAAACCTACTTTTTGACTTGACTAATGAATGAGATGTCATATCTTGATATAGTATTGCAGAAAATGACATAAACATTCACGAGGCCTAGAATGGAAAAAAAGAAGATCTCGAGAAAGGAGCGAGAGTTTCTAAAGCACCGCCAGGAGATTCTCGACTGCGCCCTTGAATCCTTTTATACAAAAGGATTCCATAATGTGACCATGCAGGAAATCGCAAGAGAATCCGAGTTTGCTGTTGGAACCATATACAAGTTTTTTTTCAACAAGGAAGACCTGTACAGGGCCCTTATTCTAGAGAAGTCCAAGGAATTTCATTCTGGATTATCAGAGGCCCTTGAGTTTAATGAAGATGAATTAGAGAGCATCAGGGCCTATATCGAGACCTATATCAGGCTGTTCATGGACAATCTAAAATCCGTTCACCTATATCTGGCCGAAACGAGGGGAGCCAGTTTTAATGTCCGGGCTGGATTTGATGAAGAACTAAGAGAAAGGCATAACGAGATCATAATAAAACTCTCAGATGTTTTCACAAGGGGCATTGAAAAAAAGCTTTTTAAGGATGTTGATCCTTATCTCCTTGCCACCGCCCTGGAAGGGATGACTCACTCCCTCTTGATCCAGTATTTGGAATATCCTGATAAGCATCCATTTGATCCTGATTTAATTGTAGAGTTGTTTTTCAACTCAATTATTAGAGACAGCCGTCCGGGCCGGTGATTTAATTTATCAGGAGGGTGTCCCGAAACGCCTATTTTTGAGAAAGCCAGGCATAATAGAAAATACCGGAACTTCTCAAAAAGTCAGGGTATATTCTCCTATCCAGGGGGCTATGTGGCCTTTTTGTCTTTCCGGATTTCTTGAGAGTTTACAAAATACCCGAGTATGCACTTGATATTCCGATGGTAATTTTCTTTGAGTCTCACAAGAGCTCTTGAGTAAAGGGCATGTTCGAACAGCTACCCTTGCAGAAACAGGACCATATCCGGCTATTGCTCCACTAACTTATAAAGGACACAACTATGAGAAATAATAACACTCCAAGAAAAAATACTGGCTTCGTTGTCGCCCTTATCGCCATACTTGTTTTCTCCGGCTTCGCCTTCC
>JAXHTA010000181.1:0-7462 GCA_034190285.1 Thermodesulfobacteriota bacterium
GATGCCGGAGCGATTACACGCCACGATAAGGTTGATATCGCTTTCCGAGAGCTGTTTGATGGTGGGGTTGGCAACAAAGCGACCCTCTACCCTTCCAACACGAACTCCGGCGATAGGTCCCAAGAACGGAATATCAGACACCTCAAGCGCCGCTGAGGCCCCGAGGATGGCCAACACATCGGCCTCATTCTCTTTGTCTGTCGAAAGCACACTTGCAATCACCTGAGTCTCGTAGTGGTAATTGTCGGGGAAAAGAGGTCTTAAGGGCCTATCTATCAAACGGGAAGTCAGGGTCTCCCTCTCATCAGGCCTTCCCATGTCCCTGCGAAAAAAATTTCCGGGGATTCGACCACCAGCATAGGACATCTCCTGATATTCAACGGTCAGAGGGAGAAAGTCGATACCCTCACGGACCTCATCAGTGGATACAGCAGTAACCAGCACAACTGTCTCTCCAAGTGTCACGACAACTGATCCACTTGCCTGCCTCGCTACACGACCATTCTCAATATGCAAGGTCTGACCATTAATTTCTATTTCACACGTCTTAATCATTTCATTTATCCTTTCAAACCATTCAGTGTTTCACTCGTTCCTCCAGTGGTTCGTCATCGTTCCATGTCATGCCCTACTTGCGAATTCCAAGTTCCTTGATGATGGTTTGGTATTTTTCCACATCTTTCTTCTTCAAATAGTTAAGGAGCCTTCTCCTCTGGCCGACCAGTTTTAACAAACCCCTCCGGGAATGATGGTCTTTCTTATGTACCTTGAAATGATCGGTAAGATACTTGATCCGGCTGCTGAGCAAGGCAATTTGCACTTCGGATGAGCCGGTGTCCTTTTCGTTAATCTTAAACCGATCAATGATTTCCCTCTTGGTTTCTGGTGTCAAAACCACTTCCGTTACCTCCTTATGGATTCTTGTTCAAACAAACCAATCAAAAAAACACTTGTCTTCTCAATGAATCGGGGTAAACATTCAGGCAAGTCGCATTCTGAATTCCTGCGCAGGACCTGCCCCAGCGAAGTGAAAACCCGGAAGCCAGGAGACGTTGCCCCAATTCACTGAAGTTTTACATAAACACTCTCTCTATCTTAGTCTTAATATATCCGGGCCGCCTGGTCTTAATCAATTTTACGATCGCCACTAGTCTACCATCCTCAACGAGCTTCACATGTTCATCCACGATATCGGGAAAATCGAACATTCCTGTTAGCCCTTCCAAAGCCGACTGGAGGCCATTTCTCACTTTTTCAGCAAGAAATGCGTCAATCTCTATCTCCCTCATGCCCGGAACAGCATCCCTCAAAGGAATCACTCTATCCAATAAGCTTGTACGATTACCTTTGGCCAAGATCTCTTTGGAACTCACCGCGCTTCGTGCCTCAAACGAACCGCTGGCTAATCTCCTCAAGGACTTAAGATGGCCTCCCGGCCCCAGTTCGTTGCCCAAGGCCGCGGCAAGGCTCCTGACATAGGTCCCGCTTGAACATCTTACCTCCATTGTCACATCGGGAAGGTTTACAGAGAGGATATGGACAGAACCCACGGTAACCTTCCTCTTGTTGAGATGTGGCTTTAGACCTCTTCGAGCCAACGAATACGCCCGTTTGCCCTTGTGTTTGACCGCCGAATAGAGCGGAGGAATCTGCTCGATATGGCCTATAAACTTCCGGGCCTTCTCCTGGATGTACCCCGGGCTGAGATCGGGAACGTCATTGGTTCGAACTTGTCTTCCTGTGGGATCCAACGTGTCCGTTTCTATGCCCAACCTCAAGGTGGCCGTGTAGACCTTATCTTCTGACATTATGAAATGTGAAAGTTTGGTTCCTTGCCCCAGAAGGATGATGAGCAGGCCCGTGGCAAAAGGATCCAATGTCCCTGCATGGCCAACCTTTCGGACATTCAATTCGCGGAAGACGGACTTTGCCTTTCTGACGACCCCATAGGATGTTTCACCTTCGTCTTTATCAACCAGTAGTATGCCGTCGATTGGGTATTCCATCCAAGAACCGAACAGCTTCTTTCAAGAAATCCTTCTTCAATGCCCACAAAGATCCATGACGCTCAAACCCTGCCGCCTTGATATGTCCTCCCCCTCCAAACCGGGAAGCCAAGCTGGATACATTCACTTCGTTGTTGGACCGCAGGCTGAACTTGTAATCATTTTCGCCTGTCTGGCGAATCAACACGGCCATTTCAACGCCGGAAACGAATCTAGGATAATCTACAAATCTCTCGCTATCTACCGGACGCGCCCGAGCCCTCTCGAACATCCTTGAGGTAATCGTCATGATGCCGATCCTGCCTAGATGATGAAATTCAATTGAGCCCAGGGCCATCTCAAGCAATCTCAGCCGGGCCAGACTGTATGTGTCCACAATCTTTCGGGATATCTGATGCGGCTCGACACCGTAGTCGATCATCTCTGCCGCTATTTTTAAAGAAGAGGATGTAGTATTTTCATACCTGAAGGAACCCGTGTCAGTCTTAATGGCGGCAAATATGTTCTCAGCCGCATCGTAGTCCATGGGAAAGCCGGCCACCTTCATCACCCCAAACACAAGTTCACCGGTTGAGGAGCTGTTTGCATCAACCAGATTCAAATCACCGAACAAATCATTGGTTTCATGGTGGTCGATGTTAATTAAAGGCTTACGTCCTTCAAGCCAACCCAGCTGACCTCCCAGCCTTTTCATCTTGCCGCAATCCAAGATTACAACAGCATCAAAATGACTCTCAGGATCAAAGCCCTGGACAATCCGTTCGCTTCCCTTTAGGCGATTCACTGGCGGGGCAACAGGCTCCCCCGTTAAAAAAACCACGTCCTTTTTGACCTTAACTAGGGTCCCTCCAAGGGCAAGCATGGAGCCAATGCCATCGATATCGGGGTCCTCATGCGTCATGATCAGGAATCGCTTACCCTCCCTGAGAACTTTGGCCACCCTGTTCACGGACATCAAGGTTCAGCCTTCCGAAGTTCGTCAAAGAGCTTTTCCATTTGACTACCGCTTTCCAGGGATGGATCGTGTAAGAACGTGATTTCGGGCACGTACTTCAATTTCATCCGCAGCCCGATTTCTCTCTTGACAAAACCCTTGGCGCTGTCCAGACCTGCTTGCGCCCTTTCAATATGGGCCTGCTCTCCAATCACACTGTAGTAAACCCTGGCCTGTCGAAGGTCGTTGCTTAGGCGGATTCCTGTCACTGTAACACCTTGCACCCTTGGATCTTTCACCGCATTCAGGAGGAGAACGGATATCTCCCTTAAGATCTGATCACCCACTCTCACCGCTCGCTTACCAGGTAACATATCGGTCTCCAAACAGACTCAAATATTGAAAACCTCCATATCTGTATTCACAATTTGTGCAAGGCAAAGGGTATCTAGGAAAGTAAGGACATGATTCAGAGAGGAATCGATATGTCGTCTGTCGTTTCCAACCGTGCTGATGCCCAGCTCAATTTTCTGCCACTTGTCATTGGATCCAACCTCTGCAATGGAAACGTTGAACCTGAACTTCACTTTGTCCACCATACTCCTAACGACCTTGCGTTTTCCTTTCAAAGACCGGTTGTCGGACAAACGAAATTCAACTTTCAGGACGCCAACTACCATTGTTACAGTTCCGCTTTCACTTCCTCCATCTGATAGACTTCGAAGACATCGCCTGGTTTGATATCGGCAAAATTCTCCAAACCAATCCCGCACTCATATCCTGACTGGACCTCTTTGACATCTTCCTTAAAACGCCTGAGTGAAGCGATTTTGCCATCAAAAATCACCTTATCATCACGCAAGAGCCTCACGTTGGCATTCCTTTCAACATGCCCATTGGAGACATGACAACCGGCAACTGCACCCACCTTGGGAACGCGGAATATCTCTTTGACGTCCGCACGCCCGATGACATGCTCCTTGAAGACTGGATCCAATAGGCCAGTCATTGCCAACCTGATGTCCTTAATCACATCGTAAATGACATCGTAGTATCGGATATCGACTTTTTCTCTTTCTGCAATTTCGATAACGCGTGGATTTGCCCTGACATTAAAGCCGATGATTATCGCGTTCGAGGCGGCAGAGAGCATTACATCCGACTCCGTGATGCCGCCTGTGGCCGAATGGATGATATTGAGTTTCACTAATTGGGTACTTTGCTTGACAAGGGCCTCCTCAAGCGCTTCAAGTGAACCCTGCACATCTGTCTTGAGTACGATGTTGAGTTCCTTTACCTCCCCTTCCTTTATTTTCTCAAACAGGTCATCAAGACTCACTATGCCTCTATGGGCTACATCCTGCTGCCTGCGCCTGTTTTTGCGGTGCTCCACAAGGTTCTTTGCCGTTTTTTCATCCTGAACTACGATGAATTCGTCACCTGCCATGGGAACGCCGGATATACCATAAATCTCAACGGGCACAGAAGGCCCGGCGGCGTTTACCTTCTTGCCACGATGATTAAGCATGGCCCTCACTCTGCCGTAATGCTCACCACAGACGAACTGATCACCCTGGTGGAGGGTCCCATTTCCTATGAGTACCGTGGCCACAGAACCTTTCGCCTTGTCGAGCTTTGCCTCAATGACAGCCCCCCTGGCCGATTTGTTGGGATTACCTTTCAGCTCAAGCATTTCTGACTGAAGCAATATGAGATTCAGCAGCTCATCAATGCCTTCGCCCGTCTTGGCCGAAATATGCCCAGAAATGGTATCACCACCCCAGTCTTCAGGAGTAAGGTCCAACTCAGCCAGCTCTCTCTTCACTTTGTCCGGGTCCGCATTCTGCTTATCAATCTTGTTAATCGCAAGGACAATAGGAACATTAGCTGCACGCGCATGATTAATCGCCTCCCTTGTCTGGGGCATCACTCCATCATCGGCGGCAACAACCAGAACAATGAGGTCCGTAACCTCCGCACCCCTTGCACGCATGGCTGTGAAAGCCTCGTGCCCTGGAGTATCGAGAAAAACGATATCTCCCCCTCCGGTGCCCACATAATAAGCCCCAATGTGCTGTGTTATGCCACCCGATTCTCGTCCTGTTATGTTTGATTCCCTTATATAATCAAGTAACGAAGTCTTTCCATGATCCACATGTCCCATGATTGTGACTACCGGTGGTCTTGATTCCATATCTTCAGGTCGATCCGCGGTCTCTTCGATGAGACGTACTTCATCAAAGGTATCCAATTCAAGTTCGTAGCCAAAATCGTCTGCCACAACTGATGCGGTCTCAAAGTCTATGCGTTCATTAATGCTAGTCACAAAGCCCAAACTCATAAGTCTCCTAATCAGCTCAGCTGCTTTGGTCCCTATGGCTTTTGCCAATTCGGCGGCTGTAACGAATTCTTGAACCTTTATCCTTCTCTTAATAGCCTTTGGAACCGTGATCTCGGTACGTTTACGTTTTTTGACAGTTTCTTTTGACTTTTTGTCGCCCCTCCTTGTCTTGCCCTTAAAGCCGCGGTCTTCGTAGAGATCAACCCTTTCATAAACCTCTTTCTTTCGATGATGGAAAATACTCCTGAGTCCAGGCTCTTCCCCTTCTACCTTCTTCTTCTCTTTTTTCCTGCCGCTAGGTTTTGAGCGTCCAGGCGTTTCGGCTGATTCTCGCTTTATCTCTGAAGGCGCTGGAGATACCGGCCTTTGGGTGGGAGGTTCCACTGCCTTTTCTTCAACTTGACTCTTAAAAGGCCTCTTTACAAGCCTTTCATCCGCCGGCTTTATGATTCTCGCAGGCTGATCAACCTTTTTCTTTTTTGGCCTTTTGGGTCTGGCCTTGACCACTTCGGCCAGCTTAACAGCATCTTCGGCAGGGGGTGGTTCAGTCTCCACCTTGTCTGTTGGGGGCTCTGCTTCCGGAATTATCTCAGGTGCAGGCAAGTCCTCTGCCGCTGGCAGCTCGACGGCTTTTTGTTCAATTTCTGCCTCTCTCGGTTCCTCCTCTGGGGTCTTTACGCGCGCAACTGCCTCTTCCTGAGCCGTGCTCTCATCCTGTGGCGGCTCCGGCTTCTGGGGCTCTTCCTTGTCTTCTGCTGTTTTCTCTACCACCTTTTCGGAGGGGACTTTTTGCTCAACTGTTACTTTCTTCCGCCGGCGAATAACCGTGGGCTTTATGCGCTTCTCTTCGACGATCTCCGATATCTTACCGTAGACAAGTTCCTTGGCCTTTGAAACTGCCTGTTCATCCAGAGTGCTCATGTAGTTCTTGATATTCATACCGCCGGCTACAAGCTCTTCAACCAGCTTTTTGCTTTCCATATTGAGTTCTTTGGCCAATTCATAGACTCTGACTTTAGCCATATAATCCCCCGAAAATTAAGAAAATCATCCTCCCCTGCATACCCATTTCCAAGCAACGGAAACAGCGACGTTCAGTCAGCAGACGGCAACAACTCTCCACTCATTTTTTTTAACCCCCCGGATTGAAATCTACGGGTCCTCCTCTCCCAAAAGCCCTTTTTAGGCGATTGCCTGTCCATAGGCGATCCCAGCAAGGTCTGCCCGAACACACGTAAGCGCCCCTACCCTGTTCAATCCCACGATCATCCCGAACGAGGAGACCCTGAGCATTCAATACCAGTCGAATCAAATCCTCTTTGTCTCGCACTGCTCCGCACGATATGCAGGTCCTCATGGGTATATGGCCTCTACTCCTCCCCATTGGAGATTTCGTCGCTCAAGGGTTCATCGTTGTCTTCTACGGGTCCTTCCGCTCCTTCCGCCTCAACGTCCATGCTCTTTCTGCTAATGTAATCAACCGCGTCTTTAATAAGTCTCTCGGCCCTTTCCTCGCCCATTCCTTGAACGGGAACCAGTTCAGCGACGGTGGCTCCGGCCACATCTTCGGCAGACCTGAAGCCCTCCTCATAGAGGTCGGAAGCTCGTTTCGCCCCCACTCCCTGCAAATCCAGCAAGGACTCATAACCATCTTTGAGGGCCTGATTATAATTAGTTTCACTAGTCACATCCAATTTCCATCCGGTTAATCTGGATGCCAGCCGCACGTTCTGTCCTCTCTTGCCTATAGCGAGGGATAACTGGTCATCAGGTACCACGACTTCCATAGTGCGGTGGTTCTCATCAACAACCACCCTTGTGATTTCGGCCGGTGCAAGGGCATTACATACGAATTTGGCCGAATCTGGATCCCACGGGACGATGTCTATCTTTTCTCCACGCAGTTCTTGGACCACTGCCTGGACCCTTGAGCCCTTCATACCCACACACGCACCAACAGGATCTACATCAGTGTCCTTGGATGCTACCGCAATCTTAGCCCTCCCACCCGGCTCTCTAGAAACCTGGATTATTCGGACGATCCCCTCAGAGATTTCAGGAACTTCATTTTCAAAAAGGCTTGACACAAAATTGGGGTGAGTCCGGGAGAGAATGATCTGCGGTCCACGACTGAATTGTCTTATGTCCAGGATATAAGCCCTTACGCGATCTCCCTGTTTA
>JAXHTA010000182.1:0-7454 GCA_034190285.1 Thermodesulfobacteriota bacterium
AAAAAAAGCAGGGCCTGTAAGGCCCTGCTTTTTTTTGTGCTAGCCACGATTTGGGCGACTATCTCTACAATTCACCAGATCTTCTGATGCACAGACCTTTCTTCAACTGCTCCAGATTTGTGACGCCACAGCCGAACATAGCTATCTTGAGTTCACTTATCATGTCCTCTATCTTTTTTTTCACCGCCTCGGATGAGTCAATTGCAGGGGCCAGGAGCGGTAGAGCCATTCCCGTAAAACTGGCCCCTAGTGCCAAAGTCTTGGCCATTTCAATTCCATTACGAATCCCTCCCGAAGCTATTATCGGCACATCTTTGACCGCGCCATAAACGGAGATCAATGAATCCGCCGTAGGTATCCCCCAGTCATCGAAGCAAGAACCCATTGCCCCAAACGAGTCATCCTTCAAATATCTCGTGATTTTCACCCAAGAAGTGCCACCTGCACCCGCCACATCCAAAATACTTACTCCAGCCTCTTTGAGTAATACTGCCGCTCTGGAAGAGAGGCCAAAACCCACCTCCTTCACAATCACCGGCACGCTTAGGTGCATACAGATGTGACCTATCCTGTCCACCAGCCCTCCGAAATTCATTCTCCCGGTCGCCTGAAATACTTTCTGCATTGGATTGAGGTATAAAACCAGGGCATCGGCATCAACCATATCGACTATCCGCTCACATTCCTCTAGATCGTAGCCGTAGTTGAGGTATATGGCACCTATATTGGCGAGGAGGGGGATATCCGGCGCCGCATCCCTTACCTGGAAAGATGTCGACAAGGACTGGTTTTCAATTGCCAGCCTTTGAGACCCAACTGACATCACTACGCCCAAGTCCTGTGCGGCCCTGGCCAAGTTAGTGTTGATTCTGGCAGAGACCTCTGAACCGCCTGTCATTGGTGAAATAATAAATGGGGCAGAGATTTCCTTTCCCAGAAAATCGCATGACGTGTCGACATCTTCAAGGTCTATTTCCGGTAATGGATTAATAATGAGATCAAACTCTTCAAGTCTGGTTGTCAGGGAAGACTCCACTTCACCTTCCAGGCAACACCTTATATGTTCCTCTTTATCCCTTGAAGAGGACGCCTTCTCTTGAGCCGCAAGGCCTGACTTCCTGGCCATGGTCACACCTCTTTCATATCACCGACCTGTAAAGTATATTCTTGATCCTTTCCAACAGTATGCCGGCGTTAGCAGGGTATTTGATTGGAGTGGTTGGCTGCCAGTGCCGCCAGTCCCCAAGGATGAAGTTATAGAGTACGGCGCAGGCCCTGGATATTTGGACCTTTCCGTTTGCGTCAATCTCCGCAAGACTTTCTTCGAGCGCCTGTCTGATCCTGTCCCGCTCCTGAACATTCTCGGTATGAAAGACCACCACCCTGGTCTCTGAATCTGGTTGGCCACTGCCAAATTTGCCGTGGACGTGGCCCACAGGGAATCTCTTCTCGAATTCACCCAGCAGGGACAGACATTCTTCAATCCCTTCTACTATTGCTGTAATCTTCCAGCAGTTGTAGGCATTCCCAAGGGTGATTTCCGCGTTTCCAAGTTTTAACTGCCGATAAAGGTTCTGGATGCATGGAAGACACCTGGCATAGATGTCGCTCTTTGTCTTTCTAAGCGCCTGATCGCTCTCAAAACTGACCCAGAAATCGCCTCTTTCGGCATGAGGTATCTTCCCCAAATAGATGCGCCATTCAGGCCTGTTCATGGACGTCAATAGACCCCCAGCAACCCTCTTTCGCGAGCGACTTTCTCCAGATATTTGAATGAAATCAGTCCTATCGAGAGGTATAGGGCAGAATTGACAATCAAGAGCAAAAGATCCCCGCTCCCCAGGACATATATAAACGGTCTGTTTTCCACCATTAGCAGACGCAGTATTTTCAGACCTTCGGTCATGGGCAGGGTCTTGGAGATTACCTGCAACCATTCCGGGAAATTCTCAATTGGTGTAATGGCCCCTGTGAGAATAAGGAAACCGAAGCGGACAACAACAGTAACAGAGCCCAACCTCTTGTAAATCAAGGCAAGACCTCCGAAAAAGAACCCCAGCCCATACAAACCCAGCAGGGTCAAGAGAAAAACGAGCCCCGCTGAGAAAAAAGGGAAACTCAAGGAGATTCTGGTGGTGATAATAATTATGAACAGCACCAGGCCCAGCATTAGACAATCAATAATAGTCTTGCCTATGGCCCTGCCCCACATATCAACAATCAATCCTGACGGGCCCAGTGCGATCTGCTCCATGACCCCGATATGCGATTCATCACGTATGGCATTGCTGAAATGCCCCACAGAATTAAGTGCAAAAAGCCAGAGAACAAAACCCACGGTACGATGGGCCAGATCGTCTGAGTTGTTTGTCAGGGAGATTGCCTGGGGTGAAAAACCTTGAGAGGCAAAAAAGAAACCCATGAAGAGAATATAAACCATTACCAGACCGGAAATGGACTCGAGGAAGTACCTTCTTAGAGTTATAAACTCTCGCAGAGTTTCAGCATACAACACATAGATGACATTGATTACCCAGTCAGGATTCCACCATCTTGACAAAGACATCCTCCAGTTTTGGTTTAGATCTATTGATGGCCAGAACTCTTGACTGGTTCCCCTGACCAAGTGCCTCAAGCACCTTGAAAAGATGATCTTTTCGATCCAGAATCAGACGTAAGATAAACTCCCCCTCGGCGCTTTGGTCGAGCTCAACGTCTCTGACAATGGAAAGCCCCTCCAAAATCGCAGTATCAGGCCTTCCACTCAACTTGATTATATAATACTCACCACCGAAGCTGCTGAGTAGGCCCTCCGTCTCTTCAAATGCGATGAGCCTACCCTTGTTGATTATGGCTACACGTTCACATATCTCCTCAACAATCTCGATGCGGTGGGTGGTCAAGAGCACAGTTTTGTTATTCCGCTTGGCCATATGAACAATGCGTTGTTTTACCAGCCTGGCCGTATGAACATCAAGCCCCAGCGTGGGCTCGTCGAGAAGAATCACATCAGGATCGTTGATAAAGGCCAGCACAATGGCCAGTTTCTGCTTCATCCCTTTGGAAAGATTCTTCACCATTTCATTTCTCTTATCCTCAAGTTCGAATGAATTGAGAAGCTCATCTCCCCTTTCCCTAAAGGCACGACCGTAAACGTTCTTCAGATGGGCAAAATAGGTCAAGTTCTGTTTGACCGTCATAGACCAGATGGAGTTCCTTGAGCCCTCCAGCACGGCCCCGATTAGGGCCAGGATCCGTGAACGATCGTTTTCCATTTGCCGCCCGTTTATGAATATCTTGCCTGTTGTGGGCTTCAGAAGTCCGCAGAGCATCTTTATTATTGTTGATTTTCCAGCCCCGTTTGGCCCGAGAAGGCCGACAATCTCCCCTCTATCAATCTCCAGATTGATGTCATCAACAACAAGTGCCCTTTTCTTACTGAAAAGGGTATGGAACTCCTTAGTCAGGTTTTCTGTTTGAATAGCGTACATTTCTGCTATATTTTTCTAATATCAAACAACCCGATAAGATCAGCCAGCTCCTCAAGAATCGCCTCCGGCCTTTGTGCATTAAGTGTATCCTTGTCCGTCACTCCAGTGCACACTCCAACAGGGATCGCCCCTGCGGCCCTGGCAGCAAGAATGTCTGAAACCGAATCCCCGATAACAACACATTTCTTGGCGGGGATATCCATGTTTTTCGCACATTCCACAATAACGTCAGGGGCTGGCTTGCGGTTTTGCACCTCAGCCGCAGTCACAATCGTATCCACAAACCGATCAAGGCCCTTTTCTTTTAACCTTTTCCATTCATGGGCTGAGCTGCTTGTCCTTCCGGTGGCAAGGCCAATTTTTATCTCTGCACTTCTGACAAAGTCAAATACCTGCCTAACACCCGGGAATAGTTGGATTTCCATATCAACTTCTATGAATCGGTCCAATATCTCCTTGGCCACCTCGTCGATAAAATGAGCGCCACGATCCTCAAAAATGGTCTTGCGCAATATATTCTTCAGGCTCATGCCGATTCCGAGATGTTTGAACAAGGCATCTTTAGGAAGCGGGGACACATCAACACCCTCCAAAACCCTGTTCATAACGCTGCTGTATAAGGAGAGAGAATCGAGGAGGGTACCGTCAATATCGAATATCACTCCACGAACCCCGTAACCGTTAAAAAACGCCATCTTGGATTTATACTCCCTGTGAACTCCGTCCAGTGAGGATGTCCGAGCAGATACCCGCATGCTCACTCCCCCCATGTTGTTCAGTGCAATTCTTGATTTAGAATGTGGGTATGCGTTTCTGAGGAATCACCTGTTGGCTTGCATGTCTCCCGATCTTTCAATGACAAGAGTCAATGAATTACCATCATTTACCTTGAGGGCGTCTCTCAGATTCACGGGAGCCATAATCTCTACGATATTAGATCCGTGTACTTTTACATTCTCAGCAGGGATGATAATGGCGCCCTTCACTGCCCCCACGACAACAGGCAAGGCCCTTGCAGTACAGAATTCCGGATCAGTGGGAATCAACATAACCCCTTCTTCCTTCTGTAATTCTTCAATGACCGGGAGGTCATCTCCTGTGATATCCAGATTAAGAGTCCCGGGATAAGGCTCAAAACCCAACTTTTCCATGCACTGCTCTTGAACCCAGTTCAATTGCGTAAAATAGGCCGCCTTCTTGGCCCCGGTAACCACTTCTCCGGTCAATTTCCACCTATTTTCCATGCCAGACAAAAAAGCCTCCAATCTATAAGTTCTCTAACAGTATTCGCCAGTATTGACATTGAGTTCCAGACTCAGACCAGTTGTTGTTTATTCCTGAAACCATTTCCTTTTTTGAAAGTCATCCACTGTCTTGGGCAGATCACCTGAAATCATTGATTTAAGCTTCCGGATTGTCTCGTGATCCTCACCAAGAACGGGAATAAGCGCCCTGACCGTCCGCCCTAAGGTCCCGTCAAGCAACGATTGAATCTCGTTGCGGACCTCGGGTTCGAGATGCTGATAGGCTCCGACCAGATTATCGAGCCATTTTGGGAGATCATCAGGGTCCAGCTTCTCCTTCGGATATACAAATCCCTCAAATGCCCCCGCCGAGGCGGCAAAATCATAAAGCTTAGCGTACATGTGCATCTTTGATCCTCCTAATTAGTCCGACCTCACAGAATCAAGGTAACTAACTCAAGCACGAAGCCTCCACTCCATCAACAAACCCCGGCCATGTGAGCTTGCACTGAAGGGGGCTTTCTATAGAAACGGGCTTGAAATCAGCCACATTGACCCTAAAGCCATAAATTCTGATTCCCTTACTTAGTGTCTGAACGAAAAATAGGATTTCTCGTCAAGGTCAAGGAAGATCAGAGCTCTCATCTGGGCTAAGATCAGCGAAAAAGACTATTTTCGTTAGGGCACTAAATAGGTTGACTGCCCTAGAAAGAAATGGCCTTTTCTCAAAGGGCACCCATCAGCCTGTTCTATTATCGCAAAAGGAGGCTTCAATCAATATATTTATGAGCGCCTGATGTACCCTCAAGAAAGAGAGTGGACATTGTTGGTTTCTTGGCGCCATAAAGAACCCCGCAATATTTCCGCGAAGCAAAGCTGGCCCAACGGTAGGGACGTATGGAGTGTCTGAACGAAAACCGGGATTTTTCGCCAGGTGAAGGAAAATCGAAATTCTTATTTGACGCAGAGATTTGCGCAAAAGAAGTAATGACTTGACACACTACTGGTTTTCCCTTAGCCTCGTGTATTATCATGTATTACATGGTTAGAGGCCCTGCGGGCGTCAATGTCGATGAAGAGTCCCCGTTTTCGTTCAGATACCGGATCATTGGTCCATGGCAAGGAAACTCACTAAAAAGGACATCGAAATTCTGAGAAAGCTTGCGCCGGAATGTGAAGACACGATCTGTTCCGGTTCCGGGTTCGAGTACCGCTCCATCATCCCTCCTGTTTCAAATCATTACGCTAAGGACGATAAGGATTTTGAAAAACGATTAGAACGACTCTCAGCTGAAGAACTGGGTTATCTGTCAGATCTTATTATTGATGGGTCAGAGAGCCTTTCGTGCGTGCAGCCAGAACATGCCTGGGTCTTTATTGAAACCCTGGCCAGAAAACTCTCAAACAAATTGTCAGACCGCATAAAGCTTTTATATGAATCATGCGCTGTATGCTGAACGGTCGGCTTTTTCCCATATCAATATTTCAACTCATTAAATTGCATTGTAACTACTTCCGTGTCTTTCTCTGGCCGTAGCTTAACTGTTGATTGCGCCTGTTTTGGAGGGCAGTGAATCATGGCTGATAAGGAATGGATCCAGACTTCTACAGGTGTGAAAATGCCGTGGATCATTTACGGCACGGCCTGGAAAAAGGAGCGCACAGCGGATTTGGTTGTAGCGGCCATCCAGGGAGGATTCAAGGGCATTGACACCGCCTGTCAACCCAAGCACTATGACGAGCATCAGGTCGGAGCGGCGCTTGACCGATTGAAAGACAATGGAATCGCACGTGAAACCTTGTTCTTGCAGACCAAATTCACCCCGCTTCCCGGGCAGGATCCGAGACGTATTCCCTATGACAGGAATTCCCCTGTAGAGTCGCAGGTCACCCAATCCTTCACGACATCGCTGAAAAACCTCCGAACAGGATACGTGGATTCTCTAGTCCTTCATTCACCCATCGCACCCTACTCGGACTTGATGAAGGTATGGGAAGCAATGGGGACGATTCAAGAGACTGGTGGCACTCGACAGTTGGGAATCAGCAACTGTCATAATCCTGAATTACTAAGACGACTCTATGCTGATGCCAAAGTGAAGCCTGCGATTGTGCAAAACCGGTTCTATCAAGGAACACGGTATGATATAGAGCTGCGCCAGTGGTGTTTTACTCATGGAGTGATCTACCAAAGTTTCTGGGTCCTCACTGCCAATCCCCATATCTTATTCAGCAACTCCGTTCAAACCATTGCCCGGAAGTTCAAAAAGACAGAAGCGCAGGTCTTCTTTCGATATCTTAACCAGTCTGGAATTGTTCCGCTTACCGGAACATGTTCTGAGCAGCACATGCGGGAAGACCTCAACGTCTTCGATTTTGAGCTTTCTTCTGATGATTTGGTGACAGTCAGTCAGCTATTAGTTCAACCCTAATAAACAAGACTGAAAAGCTTATCAAAGTAAAAGGGTACGTTGGTTCCAAAACAATTTACTGATATTTTTCTGTATCCGGCAACACATCGGAAGCGGCTAAACGATTCACCGCTGATGCGGTGATGCCCAGAAAACGACCTACATCCGCCTTGGAATAGCCCATTTTCCTGACCGCTATCTGACAAAATATCTTCCGGCATTTAACCGCATCCCTCTTCCTTATGCCGGAACACAATTCTATCTTTTCTACGCCTTCTCCATCACATATCTGGTCAGCCAATATTTTC
>JAXHTA010000183.1:0-7448 GCA_034190285.1 Thermodesulfobacteriota bacterium
TTACCGAAGACAGGATCGAGGAAGTAATAAACGAGGTTTTGGCTGCTGAAACAGGGGCGCGTCTTAGCACTTATGTTAATACCTGCGTACACTGCGGGCTCTGCTCCGATGCCTGCCACTATTACCTTTCCCATGACAAAGATCCTGCGTTTTCTCCCGTAGGGAAGGTGAAACAGACCATGTGGGAGATATTAAAAAAAAGAGGTAGAGTCAATCCTGAATTCATACAAAGGGTATCCGAAATTGCCTCCACTGAGTGCAACCTCTGTAAGCGTTGTGCTATGTATTGTCCATTTGGGATTGATATAGCCTATATTATGCTGACGGTGAGGCGTATTTGTCACAAACTTGGCGTGACTCCGCTATATATCCAAGACACTGCCCACAGCCATTCCGCTACAGGGAATCAGATGTGGCTTAAAGAAGACGAATGGCCGGACACCTTACAGTGGCAGGAAGAAGAAGCCAGAGATGAGATATCCGGACTTCGCATCCCTATTGAAAAAGAAGGCGCGGATATCATGTATTCTGTTATTGCACCGGAACCCAAATTTCAGGCCGGTTTGATATACCAGGCCGCCGTGTTGATGAATGTAGCGAAAGTGGACTGGACCATGCCGGCGACCCCCGGCTGGGATAACAGCGATATGGCAATGTATACCGGTGATAATGAGATCATGGGACGTCTTAAGAGAGCTCATTTTGAGACAGCTATGAGGCTCAAGGTAAAGAGAATAGTCATGGGAGAATGCGGGCATGCCTTTCGTTCAGTCTATGATGTGGGCAATCGCTGGCTTGGATGGAAAATGCCCCCGGTACCGGTGATTCATGCTATTGAGTTCTATTATGAATTGATAAAAGAGGGAAAGATAAGAATCTCCGAGAAGTTCAAAGAACCTGTGACTCTTCATGATCCTTGCAATGTGATAAGGGGAGCGGGGTTGCATGAGAAGGCCCGCTATGTGGTAAATGCCCTGTGTGAAGAGCTTGTGGAGATGCATCCAAATCGTGAACACAACTACTGCTGTTGTGCGGGAGGCGGCGTTATTAACTGTGGTCCTCCATTCAAGACGAAGCGTGTTGAAGGGAATAAAGTCAAAGCTGAACAGCTTACTGATACAGGTGTAAAAGTACTGATTGCACCCTGCCACAACTGTCACAGCGGGCTTGAAGATATTGTTCATCATTATGACCTCGGGATGGATATCAAGTTTATTAGCGATATAATCTACCAAGTCATGGACAAACCAGAATGATTCAGAGGAGAAAATAGGATGAAGAAGGGCCTGCCATTCATACTATCTACTGCACTGGTTTTCATGTTCATCATTGTATCGGCTTATTCACAGGAAGACATGACCTCTATTGATAGCAGCGCCTTTGAAGATCCTCAAAGGGTTCCGTGTGTCTTTCCACATGATGAACACAACGAAAAAGCTGAAATTGAGGAATGTAATACCTGCCACCACGTCTATGAAAATGGAACGCTTCTGGAGGACGAATCATCTGAAGACCAAGGCTGTTCAGATTGTCATGAATTGAAGGCTTCCGGCAACATGTTGTCTCTGATGAAGGCATACCATACAAAGTGCAAGAAGTGCCACCGGGAAAGAAAGGCCGGCCCAATCATGTGCGGCGAGTGTCACATCAAAAAGCAATAGCTTTGTGGTCCATAACGAGAATACTACAGGCCTGATTCATCAGATAAGATGATGGATGGCTTATGGTAAATCCTTCAGGAGGCCATGACAACCTTTCATTAGAGGGCCGACAGCCTGATTCCCTGCCCCGGCCAGGGCAAGGCCTATGGCTTCAAGGAGTTGGGCCTTGGCAGCTCCGGCCTCTATTGCCCCTTTCAGATGGAATTTCATTGCAGTAGAATCCCGTAATTGGGTACCGACGGCAAAGGTCATCAGCTCTTTTGTCATCACATCCAGGTGCTGAGAGCCACGTAAGGCGTACCATCTGAACATCGTGTTTCTTGCCTGGTCAGGACTTAGCTCGGCCAGCCTTGTCCACCCCATCTCGTCAATCAGGTCTGAGCCATAGATATCCCCGAAGTAGGCCAGGAGTTCCTCTGTCGTCTTATCCGGGGTGGATTTCATTAATTTGTGGGTGTAGGTATCCTCCAATTTGCAGTCCTTTGGAGCCCGCTCTTTGAGAAATGTATAGCATGTTCCCATAACGTCGGCCATAGTCATCATTCCCGCCGCCCAGTGGATTACATAGATGGCTTCAAGGAGTTGGTCCAGTGTATAACCTTCAAGAGCCAAGGGATACAAGTGGGCATAAACTGCGAAATGGGCAGTCATGCAGCAGGCGTGTAGGATGAGTTCTTTTGTGGTATACGGAAGGATTGGTGAATCAAACATCTTCTCAACCGCACCAATAGAATTCTCGATAAACAATGGGTCCAAATCTGCGGTCATGGGATGGCCGGCGTCTATTACGACCCACCAGGGGTAGCCTCGCTTGTCATGGAACTTCTTCACTGCGTCTGCCTTAAGGTTCGGCTCGACACTTTCGGCTTTTTGGGCTAGGGACTCTTCAGGAGGCATTCCATAGAAGACCCTGAATTTTTCCCCGAGTACATCAAAATATCCCTTTGGGTTTGCCCTGTCTTCTCCCACTTCTCTGCCCCTCCTTTTGTTATTGTAACCGTCTGATCCTTGACACCATATCAACGGCGGCCCTGACAAATCGATCAGGGTCTGCCGCTATCATGAGACGCCCCTCAACCCTGTCCTGCGCCAATCCCAGCTGCTCCAGTATTGCCTTGGCCACGGATATATGGGCCAGCATGCGATCGTTTCCATTCTGATAGTGGCAGTTCAAGCAGCCAGTTATGAGCACTCCATCTGCGCCCAGTTCCAGGGCCTTGAATATATCCAGAAGTGATACCATCCCGGCACAGGGTATTTTCAACAGGTGAATGTTGGGCGGATACTGCATCTTATGCACCCCTGCCTGTATTGCTGCCGCATAGGCGCACTCTTCGCATATAAGACCTAATATTAACGGGCTGATAGGGTTATCCTGAATAAGGGCCTCCATCTGGGCAATAAGGAGGTCGGACTCACAGTTTTTCAACTGTATGGCCCCCGGTATACAGGATGCTGCACACTGGCCGCAGCCTTTACAAAGTGCCTCATTTACCTCTGCCTTTAAACCACTCGCCTTGTTTATCATCAGGATGGCCCCGTGTGGGCACACATTGGAGCAAATTTCGCATCCGATGCAGAGGTCTTCGTCTACGATAGAAACTGGCAGGGTCTTGCTTACCGTTTGCTTTGATATGTCAAGCAATGCCCGTCCGGCAGCCGCTGTTCCCTGGGGTACGGAGGTGGAGATATCAATGCCCTTGGGTCCCCGGACGCCACCGGCCAGGTAGACGCCGCTTATGTTTGTCTCCACTCCCATGTTCTTGCTGTAAAACTCGCGCATGAAACCGTATTCATTGAGCTCAATTCCCAATATTCCGGCCAAATTATCCGTCCCTTCAGTGGGTTCTACAGCCGATGAGAGGACTACTAGATCCGACTCAATTTCCATCTTTACCCCAAGCAAAGTATCCTCTACCTCAACTTTCAGGTTCTTGCTGGCTTCGTCCTCCATCACCCGGGAGGGTTTTCCCCTGACAAAGATCACCCCTGCTTCCTGAGCTCTTCTGAAGTAGTCCTCGTAGACACCCATTGTCCTTATGTCTATGAAACAGATGTAGATATCCGCATTGTAGGTCTCCCTGATAATAATCGCGTGTTTTAAGGCAACAAGGCAGCATATCTCCGAACAATAGGGATGATGGGTATCCCTGGACCCAACACACTGGATCATTGTTATGGTGTCTATGGACCTGCCATCCGATGGCCTTAACAGTTTTCCCTTTGTCGGGCCGGTTGGATCCAGTATCCTTGACAATTGCAGTTGCGTAACACAATCCTGATATTGCGCATAACAGTATTCGATTATAGGTGAGGGGTCAAATTCCTGGAAACCCGTAGCGACTATCATAGCCCCTGCATCCAGAAATATTTCCCCTGTCTCCTGATCAAGGTCGATTGCCTTTGTTGGACATATCTCCTCACACCTTTTGCAGCCATCTGGACAAGAGGCTTTGTCTACTATATAGCCCCGGGGTATGGCCTGTGGGAGTGGCAGGTGGATGGCCTTTTTCATATCCATGCCGAAGTTCAGATCATTGGGGACCTCCACAGGACAAACCCCTGAGCATTCATCGCAGAGGATGCATTGCAGATGGTCTACATACCTGGGGCTCTTTTCTATTGTGACCGTAAAATCCCCGACCGACCCGGTTACTTTTTTTACCCTGGCGCTGGTGTGAATATCAATTGCCGGATGCCTGTCAATATTGCTTCTGAACAGACATCTCCGGCACTTCCTCAGATTATCAATGTCCGGGAACGCCGTACATAAAGCACAATCATCGGTGGGGAATACCTTCCAGAGCTGGGCCGCATTTCCACCCAAGTATGGTTTTTTTTCAACCAGATAGGTCTTTACACCGGCTTCTGACAGGTCAAAGGCCGCGGTCATCCCTGCCACTCCTCCTCCTACTACAAGGACGCCGTTCTTCCTTATGCTTGTATCGCATCCGTCTAACGGCCTTATCCTCTTTATTTTCTCCAGGGCCGTTTTAATCAATGCCAGCGCCTTTTTCGTGGCCAGTTCCTTTTGTCCATGATGGACACGGACACATTCCTCTCGCAGGTTAACAACCTCTAAAAGCCCCAGGGGTATCCGTAGGAGCCTAGCCAAGATATTAGGCCTGGCTTGAGGAAAGCAGGCCCCAATTATCACTTTCTCTGTTTCACGCTCTCGAAAAATATCCTGTAATAGGCGGTTGCCGTCCCTGGTACAGAGAAAGGGGATGGTTTCAACTCGTTCGATTCCTTGTACATTGCTTATAGATTCAATTAGAAAGGAGATATCAAGTCCCTCTGATATCTCCTCACCACAGGTACACAAGAAAACTCTAATATTTTCCGCCACAGGTCTTTCCTTCTAAAGGGCGCCTATGATTAGTTCAGGCAATTCCATAACCTTGATCGCTTCTCCTGCATTTAGAGACAGTCGTGCTTCCTCCAGCAGGGAAAAGCAGTAAGGACAGGCAGTTATCAGGGTTTCCGCCCCTGTTGCTATTGCCTCTTCTATTCTCATTTCGGAGAACCTCTTTCCTTTGGGGATTTCTATCCAGATCCCCCCGCCACCACCTCCACAGCAGAGGCTTCTTTCTCTTGTCCTTTCCATTTCTACAAGCTCTACGCCTGGGATCGCTTCAAGTATCTTTCGAGGGGCATCGAATATCCCGTTGTGCCTTCCTAAGTAGCAGGGATCATGATATGTGACCTTCTGTTCCAGATGCCTGGAAAATCTCAGATCGCCTTTTTCAATTAACTCGGCCATGATCTGGGTGTAGTGCATTGTGTAAATCCCGCTCGAATCGAGGGGATAATCATTATTGAAGGTGTGGTAACAATGGGGGGATGTGCATATTATTTTCCTGACGTCGAGCCTTTCAAAGAGTCGTGTGTTCTTTCCTGAAATCTCCGTAAATAATGATTCATCGCCTATCTTTCTTATGGATTCCCCACAACAATTCTCCTCACGTCCAATGATCCCGAAGTCTATTCCTGATTGGTCCAGCACCTTGCAGAGATCAATCGCAGTTTTTTGATTTTGCGGATCATAGGCGGATGAGCAACAGACGAAGAGGAGAAAATCCGTCCCTTCCTGAAAATCCCTGGCTTCTTCTATTCCTATTGCCCAATCCGCACGCGATTCTCTTTTCTCTGAGAATGGATTGCCATGACTGTTCACGCTGCCGATGGCCGTTCGAAGGGCAGGGGGGGAGGAACCGGATTTCACAATTATGTTCCTCATTGCCTTCATCAGGTCGATAATTCCCACTTCCCTGGGGCAATCCCGAACACAGGTACCGCAGGTGGTGCAGAGCCAGAGGTCCTCTGACTCAAGGCCCTCCAGCCCCATCTGGGCCAGCCTGATCATCTTCCGGGGATTGAATTCCATTACCAGGCCCCAGGGGCAGGCGCTCGTACATCTCCCGCACTGGTAGCAGTAGTTGAGGTCCTCGCCCCCGGCCTCCACTATCGCCTTGTTCACTTCAATAAATGGTGCAAATGCGTCTATTGTTTATTCTCCTTTTTGGCCTTTCTTTTCACCTGTTCAGCCAGTTTCCCTTCTTTTTCCAGGTAGTCGGCGATTTCGTCCAGTCCCAGTTCTTTCAGGCCATCCTTTGTCTGGAGTGATGTCTCGGGATCATAGCCTCGATATTCATAATATTCGGATTTCGTATTCTCGAGGTAATCAGCCATCTTCATCCCCTTACCTGTCTCATTGGGGTAACGATTGGGGAACTGGTTATGGGCCCAGCCGCCTGTGGTAGGTTCGTTCATCCAGCGATAGCAGACGGTGTCGTCTTCCTTTGTGAGTCCGGTGAGAGTGTTAAATGCCTTTTCCATGTTTGTGGCCCTTTTTGCGCCATCCCACAGATCCTCCTCGCTCAGTTCAATGCCGGTAAGGCAGGTATAGGCATCAGCCAGATCCGCCGGGGTCACGGTAAGTATCCCTGCAATACCCCAGGCAAAGACGCAGGTCCCCAGACAATTGTTTATTGCCATGACGTTCTCAAATTTTCCTGACCTGACGCCTGCCATCTCCGGCTCGGACATGTAGGCCGCCTTTCTGTAATCCAGGCCCTTTTCCTTTACAAACGGGTCATCCTTGAAAAAACGCTCGACAGCCGGCATTGTCGCCTCGATCGGGTCGAGCCTGTCCAGGATGTAAATGACCCTGAGGTGGTCGCAGCCCCTGTTGGATGTGGCAAAGGTTGTACCAAAGGTCGTTCCTGCCCTCATATCTCCAAGATGAGGAGAATGACCCTTTCCATAGCAGGCGTATTTCAGGGCCTCTATGCCCTTTCTTCTTTCCAGTTTTACTGCCGCTTCATACACGCCTTCGTAGAGTAGTTCAAAGAGGGGGTCTTTCATCTTGTCCTTGATGTCTCCCGGCCCAAGGACCCTGTGAAGGGTCTCTTCAGCGGCCTCAACACTCCCCCACTCAAAGTGAACTCCACCCGTGTCTTCCTTGGTGATCAGCCCCTCTTGGTCGAGGTGCATCAGGAACCCCATTGTGTTTCCAATTTCGAACATGTCGGCGCCGTACTTGTTACATAGGTTGGACAAGTGAGCACAGGTAGGAAGGTCAATGATGTCGGTTAGGATGCCCATACTGGCGACATATACATACTCCGGCTTGTCACCGCATTCCCCTGCATAAAGATGGGCCAGTGGAGTCTCATCACCCTTTATCTTCCACCAGTCCGCACAGTGTACCATGCACGAGTTACTGCACGTGAGGTTTCTCACCCACATATTGTCCAGAGACCAGTCACCGCTGATAGGTTCCAG
>JAXHTA010000184.1:0-7435 GCA_034190285.1 Thermodesulfobacteriota bacterium
GGAAAGATGAGTGTGGGGATGTTCGAGGAAAGGCATGAACTGGGAAGCGGCTGGTCAAGTGAAGAGCCTTCCCCCGGGTTCATGGGAAATACGTGCTCTAACGATCATATGGGCTGGTATCATACCGTGGCCTGGTGGGACTTTCCCGAGTTCAAGGATTACGGAGGGAGGTTTGCTTACACTCCCGTGGTAACGGGCACTGCCTTTGATGACGAGACGTGCGCCTTGACTTTTTCGGCGTTTGCAGATGTAGACCCCTCTCAGGAGAGGACGGCGGAGTTGATCGGCAGGTTTTCTGAAAGGGACGCAGACACCTACCTCCGGCTCTGGGACAAGGCCATAAATCATTGGTATCCCGCCACGATGGAGTGGATGCATAATCCTGCGAAGCCTGCCAATGAGTTGGATGCCCTTGACAGGCTTGTCATGAATCCTGAGGCCGGAATAGATCCGCAGTGGCTGCTGATGAACCCGGTTCAGGTCTTCACAACCCTGTTTGAGGACCCGCACAATCAGGTGGGCTATTTCAGGCAGATCCAATCCTGGGGAATCGCCCTGGATGGAGCGGGTATGGGCTGGTCTGCCCTCTTGTCTCAATTTACGTGGCTTCCTTTCCACGGTTATATAGTAGGCGGCACACACACCCTGACCCATGCGGCCTATCGCGTCATATACTCGAATGGCGGTGAGGTGTTTACTAGCAAGAAGGTGGACAAGGTCCTGATCGAAAATGGCAGGGCAAAGGGCATAAGGCTTGCAGATGGAACAGAGGTGGAGGCGAAGGTAGCCGTCATGACCGATGTGGATCCCCACCAGCTCGTCTTTGATCTTGTGGGTCCTGAGAACCTCGATCCGATTATAGTACGGAAGGTGAAATACCTTTCGAGTGACTGGGAGTTTGTCCTCTGGTATAGCTGGGCATGGACAGAGAGGCCCCGCTGGAAATGCTCGGACTTTGATCCGGCCGCGGATGACTGTATGTGGATGGCCCTCGGAGGGTCCTCGTCCTTTGACGTGCACGCCCTAAAAAGAGAGAGCGCCGAAAGAAAGGCCGGCATCTGGCCAACGGAGATGAACCTTGCCGTCTCCTACATGGGGCAGAGCGTTACAGGCGAACCTGATCAATGCCTCGCTCCGCCTGAACAAGGCTTCAAGATATTGACAGAGCAGTATTGCCTTTCATCCAAGGCACTCTCAGACGGACAGTGGAAGGCCAGAGAGCGGCAGCACGCCGAGGAAGTAGTCAAGATAACAAACAGATACGCCCCCAATATAACGTGGGATACGGTGGCTGGGTATCTGCCTGTAACGCCATACTTTACAGGTGGATTGGCCAGAAACTATCCCGATGGAAATTGGACTGCGGGAGTGGACAACGTCCCATCTCAGATTGGCAGGCACCGCCCTATCCGGGAGCTTGCCGGGAATCGCGTCCCCGGGGTAGACGGCCTATATTGCACCGGCACCGGGTGGCATCCCTTTGCCATTGCAAATTGCTCTCAGGGCTACAACTGTTACAAGGTGATGTCAGAGGACCTGGGACTTGAGAAGACATGGGAAAGTCGTCCCTTCTAGTACAGAGAATCCAAGAAAAACTCAAAACAGCAACCTACTGCCGGCAAAGGACCGCAAGGCCTATCGGCATAATATGGTCTGAGAAGGTGACATGATTTCGCAAAAAATAAATGACATTGATTTGTTGCTGAATCCCAAGACCGTTGCCGTCTTTGGGGTCTCAAGGCAACCTGGCTTCGCATGGGGCCGTTCCATCTTTGACATGGTGATTAAGGGCGGTTTTAAAGGCAATGTATACCCGATAAACCCTCAGGCGGACGACATTGAAGGTCACAAGGCATTTCCCAGTATATCGGCGATCCCTGGGGCGGTTGACCTTGCGGTAGTCGCACTGCCGGCTGAAATGGTCCCTCGGACAGTTGAGGAGTGCGGAAAAAAGGGAGTAAAGGGAGTTATTTTGATTACAGCCGGCTTTGCCGAGACAAATGAGGGCAAGGCGTTGCAGACCAAGATCACCGATACCGTCAGAAAAACCGGGGTCCGGATAGTCGGGCCTAATGTCAGTGGTATGGTTAATCTTTCCGCAAATCTGAACATAACAGCCGGCGCCACACGATTGAAGAATTCGCCTATCAGCGTAATCTGCCAGGGAGGTTTTGCGGTAGGCAATCTGATTGTCAGCGGTTATTCAAAGGGGATGGGTGTCGGCAAATATCTGCATACAGGCAACGAATGCGACCTTACCTCTACAGACTTTCTGGAATATCTTGGGCACGATCCCTCCACAAAGGTTGTCCTCATGTACATAGAGGGCCTTAGAGATGGGAGAAGGTTTCTTGAGACAGCCAAGCGGGTCAGTGAAACAAAACCAGTAATAGTAATTAAGCTGGGCGCTACAGATGCCGGGTCAAGGGCTGTTTCATCCCACACAGGCGCCATGGCCGGGTCGGACTTGATCTGGAATGGTGTGTTCAGCCAGGCCAATATAATCCGGGCTCCTAAAATGGAGATGCTCCTGGAGCTAGGAGTGGCCTTTCTGGAACTGCCGCCATTGCGGGGCAATAGGATAGCCATTGTGACCATGGGAGGGACATGGGGGGTGGCCATTACCGACGCACTCGTCAGGACAGGCCTGACCGTTCCTGAACTCTCTCCGGAGATTCAGAAGCGACTGCGGGGTATTGGAATGCCTTATTGGGCCTCCACTAGAAACCCGATCGACGTAGGAGCAGCCGGTCGGGCGCTGAACTTGAAGGCCCAGACAGATATTCTGGAGACGCTTCTTTCGTCCAGGGAAATTGATGGTGTGGTTGTCCATGGAATGGCCTGGCCCGGTTTTAGAGATGACGATGATTGCAGTGGCATGGTAATTCCCGGAACAGAGGATGAGAAACTCTTGAGGCGTGCGTATGATCTAATCCCGAAGTACGAAAAGCCTCTCATTGTATGCAGCTATTACTCGGAACGAGATAGTGAAACGGTTCGAAATCTTATCAGAGACGGGAAACGGGTCTATAACGATGTGGAAGACGCGGCCACGGTACTATCCAGTTTGTACACCTATTACTCGCATCGAAGATAACGATTACCGCTACAGGGGGAATGATTAAATCCAGGGAGGGGGTGTGATGTGGCGCGTCAACGCGCTGATGCCACCTCCTCCTCCACCCTCTTTGCCGCCTCCACGGGGTCCTTTGCGTCCCTGATAGGACGGCCAATGACTATGTAATCAGCCCCGCTTGCCACAGCGGTCCCGGGTGTGACGATTCGTTTTTGATCGTCCTCGCCCACAACGGACCACGCGGGTCGAATGCCGGGGGTAACCACAATCAGGTCGTCTCCCAATTCCTTTCTTATCATGGCCACCTCGTGCCCTGAACAGACTATGCCGTGGCACCCCGCCTCCCTGGCCATCCGGGCTCTCAAGAGAACCAGCCGTGCAATGTCATTGGCATATTCTTCTGCATACCCAAGCCGGGACAGCCCTTGAGGATTAAGGCTCGTAAGGACCGTAACGGCAAGGATCTTGGTGCATTCTGGATTGTTCTCAGCAACGCTTTTCAGGGTGCCCTCCCCTTCGTCACAGAAAACTGTGACAAATTCGGGACCATGGAGGCTGGCCGCCGTAAAGGCCTTCTTTACGGTGGCCGGGATGTCGTGGAGTTTCAGATCAAGAAAAATCCGCCCACCTCCCGCATCCCGAATAGCCTTAAGTATTCCGGGGCCCTGGCTTACGAAGAGTTCCAGGCCCACCTTAAAGAGCCCCACGTGCCCCTTGAGACGGTCCACATAAGACATTGTCTGATCATATGTTGGCAGGTCCAGGGGAAAAACAATGTAGTCTTTCGGGTCTTTCATGATATGCCCTCTTGAATGTAAGGCCTCCTCCCCCGGAATGAAAGTGCAACGGGGAGACACGAACGCGGACGAATTGGGTAGAGAAAACTTTAACCCGTTGAACAAATGTAAGCTGGCTAAGGACCCGTAAGGGTCTTATATTCAAAAGGCTAAACTCTTACAAGAAAACAAATTCGGATCGAATCGTTGTGCACAATACCATAGACACGGGGAAAAAAAGAGACTATAGTTGACGGTTATAGAGTCGGGCCACCGTAGCTCAGCTGGTAGAGCACCTCACTCGTAATGAGGATGTCTGCGGTTCAACTCCGCACGGTGGCTCCAACAAGAACCTTACACATAGCCCGGGAACACAGAGCTTTTTAAAGCCCAGCCTTATCCGAACACCAAGGTGTCATATAGTATGCCCTGGCAGACCCGGACACAGCATGCCCCCGGACCAAAGCAACCTCAGGCACTCAAGTTACCCACCCCTTTAACAAAGAATCTCGGAATATGATCTCATTTCGTTTCCATATTACTACCTGGTGAATGTGTCAAGCATTGTCTGCCCTTAATGTGTCATTCCCTACAAGTCGGAGTGAGTTGCCGGAAAATTCCTGGACAAAAAGAGTCTGCCGAGGCCCCGGGGGACGGCAGTCGGGTTCGTGCGAAAAGCAATCGTCAAGGAAATACTCCGGGTGATTGAATATCCGGGTGGGTATGACTCAAGCATTGCTCTCTGGGAGCAGGCAGGCTTTTTTTCGTTGTCAACGGCCCTGTTTTAGGCTTTAATGAAAGGAATTGACCTCATGCTCGATTTCTCGATCTCTCGACAAGCCTGAGTTCAAGGTATGCGTAACACGCTAGCCCTTTGAAGCAAATGCAAGCTGGTTACGGACCTGTGGGGGGGTCTCTTTTGGAAAAGCCCCATCACAAATTCTTCATAGCTCGTGGCACGCCACTTGGGTTGTAAACAGGGATTTGGCTTAGGCAGAACAGAAACCGGCCTTTAAGAGGCGGTATTGTGGGTCTGTCCTGCGCTTTATAATAAAAATAAGTTTATGCGTCTTTGCCAAAAGAAACCCCCACGGTTCAAAGCGCCTCATCTTCAAAAGGCTAAATTCTTACAGATCTGCTTAAACGAAGCAATCTGGCGGAAAGACCACTTATTTATGGGCACTGAATAGTAGGCTTGATGCCGATCCCGGCCTCCATGCGGTTTTGAGGTATTTGGGAGTTAATTCTTTAGGGAGGTACTTATGCATTATGATTGTGAGTGTTTTCCTGTCAGGTCTTTCTCTGACTTGAAGGCCATTGTACTCATCCTTTCTATCTCCCTGACTTCTTCCCTTGGCGGGGCCTGCACAAGAGAGGAACAGGCGGAAGTACAAAAGCCAGTGGCCGTGCGCAGCAAGATTCCCGGCCAGCAAGAGCCTTTGCTTCAGGGGAAACCCGAAAAACCACCCATAAAAAAGGCCTCCGGGGTCTCCGAAGTCGTCAAGACCCCAGCCCCCGAAAAAAAAGCACAGGATCCCGTAACGGCCGGGCAGGCGGCGACAGGGTCGACCGTAATGAAGAAGGGGGCTTATTATGAGGTACAAAAAGGTGACAGCCTTGCCGGAATTGCAGGGCGTAAAGACATATACGGCGATCCCATGAAATGGCCCAGTCTCTTTCGGCTTAATAGAGATAGTCTGAATGGAATGGAAGTAGTCAAGGATTTCCAGCACCAAGAGCTTCCCGAAGGACTAGACCTGAGATTTGTGACACCGTCTGAGGCCTCTGAAACCCTGACTGAACTGGGCCACACGATATGGGTCGTTAATGTCCTGTCTTCCCGAAACCCAACAGAAATCGTTCCTGCTACGATCACACTTATCAAAAAGGGCTTTCGCGTTTATGTCACTAAGGCTATGGTGAATGAGGCTGAGTGGTTCAGGCTCCGTCTCGGCTTCTTTAAGGAGCGCCCGGACGCCGTTGCCGCAGGCAAAGAAATCGCAATCATTTTGGATTCCGCTGATGTCTGGATTGTGGAAATTGGCAAAACGGAGCGGGCGAGATTTGCCGGCTACTGAACCCTAACTTGCATAAATCTTCGGCCCAAAAACGTTACGCTCGCTTTATATCAGGTCATCAAAAAACGTTATGCCATTTGCAGGATTTCACCGTATGTTTAACACCCTTTCGTCCCTGAAAATGTCCTGACGTCCCTTGCCGACCTAATCTAAAGCGTTTTGAACTCAAATTCTATGCAACGTTATGGTGAACACGAGTCAAAAGGTTAATGACTGAAAGGGAAAGGCCTTTAACGCCCTATGAAAGGCAAAAAAATCATTGTCGGTATATCTGGTGGAATTGCTGCCTATAAGGCGGCAGAACTGGTCAGGCTGCTTGTAAAGGCAGACGTATACACCGGGGTAGCCATGACGCCAAACGCCACTCGATTCGTGTCGCCACTCACGTTTGAGGCCCTCTCAGGCAACAAGGTTGTCTGGGATATGTTCGGCCAAGGGGGCGGCTCTATGGACCACATCACCTGGGGCCAGGAGACGGATCTTGTCATCATCGCGCCTGCCACAGCCAATTTCATCGCCAAAATGGCCCACGGCATCGCGGATGATTTCCTCTCCACCATGGTCCTTGCGGCCACGGCAGAGATACTAATCTGCCCGTCAATGAATACCCGGATGTTTCATAACCCAGCTGTACGGGACAATATCGCCCTACTCAAGAAGAGAGGACTTGCAGTCATGGAACCCGTGGAAGGGCACCTGGCCTGTGGCACCGAAGGCCCGGGGAGGCTTCCTGAACCGGAGGACATTCTTGAAGAGGCCTGGGCCCTGCTCTCAAAGAAGGACCTTTCAGGGCTGAGAATTCTTGTGACCGCCGGCCCGACCGTTGAGCCGATTGACCCAGTCAGATATATCACAAACAGGTCCACCGGTAAGATGGGGTACGCCCTGGCCAGGGCAGCCAGACTCAGAGGTGCGTCGGTTAGTCTTGTGAGCGGCCCTGCCACACTGAAGCCGCCTCCTGGTGTCACCTTCTTCCCCGTGAAAACGGCAGAGGAGATGATGCAATCAGTCTTTGAGAATCGCCCCAACTGCGATGTCATCATCAAGGCCGCCGCAGTTTCCGACTACAGGCCCCGAGAGACAGCTGCGCACAAGATCAAGAAAAGGGAGGAATCCTTCTCCCTTGATATGGAAAAAACACCTGATATTCTTGAACAATTGGGTGAAACCAAGAAGGATTGCCCTTGCCTTTTGGTGGGATTCGCGGCGGAAACAAAGGACCTCCTTGGCAACGCTATAGAAAAACTGAGGTCCAAGAACCTTGATATGATAGTCGCTAACGATGTCTCAAGAGACGACTCCGGGTTTGGGGCAGACACCAATATCGTCAAGATAATCTATGGGGATGGACATGTGGAAGATTACCCGCTAATGACAAAGGACGAAGTGGCCGATCTGGTTCTTGACAAGGCCAGATCTTTGATACCATTGCAGATTTGATGGGAGAGGCTTCCAAACGCCCAGTGGTTGCAGCCTTGAAAGCGGAAGAAGAGATCAAAGAAATC
>JAXHTA010000185.1:0-7435 GCA_034190285.1 Thermodesulfobacteriota bacterium
TACCCGGGATTAAAGACCCCAAGAGAGCCATAGCCCTCATCGGAAAGACCGCCCTCTTGGAGTTCAAGCTGGTGGATGAGGATCACAGTCCTCAAGATGCCCTTGACGGAAATATGCCTCCAGGCGATGAAATTCTCTACCAGGTCGCCATTGACCCCAAGACGGGTCGCCAGACCAAGATCCCATACCTGTTGAAAAAGAGGACCGTTCTTACCGGGGAATACATAACTGATGCCAGGGTACAGATCGACAGTCAGTATAACGAACCCTATGTCTCCCTTTCTTTTGACGCGATAGGCGCAAGGCTTTTCGAGCAGATAACGGGGCAGAACAAGAAGAAGAGGCTGGCCATCGTTTTGGACAACAAGGTCAACTCCGCGCCAGTTATCCAGGACAGGATATCAGGCGGGAAGGCCCAGATCACCGGCCGGTACACCATGGAAGAGGCGCGGGATCTGGCCATTGTTCTGAGGGCAGGGGCGCTTCCCGCTCCGGTTAAAATCATAGAGGAGAGGACTGTCGGGCCTTCTCTTGGGAAAGATTCAATAGAAAAGGGGTTTAAGTCCATGCTGATCGGAGGCGTGATAGTAATCATTTTCATGGTGATCTATTACAGTCTGTCCGGGTTCATTGCTGATCTTGCCCTTTTGCTCAATATACTCTTTGTTATGGCGGGGCTCGCCTTTTTCGGCGCCACGCTGACCCTGCCGGGGATCGCCGGAATCATACTCACTATTGGAATGTCTGTCGATGCCAATGTGTTGATCTTTGAGCGCATCCGGGAAGAAATGATGATGGGAAAGACGGCCCGAACGTCCATAGAGGGTGGATACGGTAAGGCCCTCGTAACAATTCTTGATGCCCAGGTCACTACACTCATCGCTGCGCTGGTCTTATTTCAGTTCGGGACCGGGCCGGTAAGGGGCTTTGCTGTGACCCTCAGTATAGGGATTGTTGCCAGCCTGTTCACGGCCATCTTCATAACCAGAATCCTTTTTGATTATCTGTATGTCCAGCGGAGGATGAAAAGAATCAGTATTTAGTGACTGAACGAAAACTAGGATTTTTCGTTCAGATCAAGTAAGACGAAGATTTTAACCGCAGGAATACATTGAGCATTTCGAGGATTAAAATCTGAATCTGACGCACATATGGGCGAAAAAGACAGTTTTGGTTCGGGCGATATTTAGTGTCTGATCTCTTATTCGTGGATAGGCAGCAACTAACAACGGACAAATCACATGAAATTCATCAAACCGGGAATTAATATTGATTTTATTGGAAAGCGGAAGATTGCATTCGGTGTCTCCACGACGATGATCCTGGCGACCATTTTTCTGCTTATATGGAGGGGCGGACCCAATTACGGTGTGGACTTTACGGGCGGCGTGCTGATACAGGTCAGGCTTGACAAGGGCCGCACCGCTCCTGAAATCAGATCAGCCCTCCGGTCAGTGCAGCTTCAGGACAGCATCATCCAGGAATTCGGCGAGCAAGGCCAGTATGAATATCTCATCAGGGTCAGGGAAACGAGCGTCAAATTGACAGGTTTGAGCGACCAGGTTGAGGAGGCGTTGATCCGTGAGTTCGGTCAGGGTGTCGAAATGAGGCGGGTTGAGATGGTGGGACCGAAGGTAGGGAAGGACTTGAGGCAGAAGGCCCTGCTTGCCATTTTCTATGCCATTCTGTTTATTGCCATTTATATTTCTGGCCGCTTCGAACTCAAGTGGTTGATGAGTATCGTGATGGCCCTATCCCTGTCCATCGTGGTCTACGTGGCCTCAGGGTTTGGCATGAGCGTCACCTGGCTCATTTTGATCGCCATGATCGTGACCCTTGGCCTCTGTTGGTTTTTGAAGCTGAAATATGCATTAGGAGCCATTGTTGCGCTTGTTCATGATGTAACCATAACGGTCGGCGCCTTTGCACTGACGGAAAGGGAAATATCCCTTGCGACCATAGCTGCATTCCTGACCATTGTCGGATATTCCCTGAATGATACTATAATTGTTTTTGACAGGATCAGGGAGAATTTAAGGCGTTCCCGCAGGAAGCCTTTTAAAGAGATCATGAACACCAGCATAAATGAGACCTTGAGTCGTACTATACTTACCTCATCAACCACCCTTGTTGTTATTCTGGCCCTTTTCATGTTGGGTGGCGGCGTAATCCATGATTTTGCCTTTGCAATCCTGATAGGGGTCATTGTTGGGACCTATTCGTCCATATTTGTTGCCAGTCCCGTCCTTCTGATTTGGGAGGGCAATCTGGCCACAAAAGCCAAGGGCGGCGCATAACCCTATGACGCCAGTTGTTCCTCCACAAATTGGAAAAAAACAAAAAGAAAAATCTACTTGGGCGCCCGCTTTTCCTGGCGATAAGCATTCTAGTGATCGCCTCCTTCGCACTGGGATGGTGGCTCTGGCGCGGCCTAAGCGCCACCTCTTTACGGGTCAATTTTGTCCTGATTGTATTAAACCATGAACCGCATAAGATACTGTCAGGAGAAACAATTGTCCTCCACCCACAAGACAAGATCAAAATCCTCGACATATCCACAAACATCCCCTTCAACCTGAACGTCCGGTTGGAGGCCGGAGCCCTGGATGTGAACGCCCTTCGATACGAAGAAATGAGCCTTGCAGCCCTGCTACCCGGAGAGGAGATGTTCGATCATTACAGGTTCAGGCTCCGGGTAAAATACCGCAATCTGGATATTGGTTTCATGGACTGGGAGATTCGGCCCTATACAGAGGACTGGCTGGAGAAGGCCAACAGGACCATCAAGGACAGTGCTCGATTGGCCATCCTTGAACGCGCCATGAGTCTCCAGCCCACAGACCGAAGACTCAGTAGGCGGCTCCTGGACGAATACAGATCCCAGGAGCAATGGAAGGAAGCGGCAAGGATGCTTGAGAGTATGGCAGGGGAAGAGTCGGACCGGGAGGAGATCCTGCTCGATCTTCTAAATGTATACACGGCCATGGAGAGTCTGATAGATATCATTTCGGTTTTAGAGAGGCTTGTTGAGATCAATCCGGATAATATAGAAGCGCGCCAGCGTCTTGCAGAGGCCTTTGAAAGCGGGGGGAAGATAGTGATGGCCGCCAAGGAATACGAAGACCTGTTGAGTCGTCTGGATGAGTCTGAGAGGCTCCCGATCTACAAGCGCCTGGGATATCTTCATGCAAACCAAGGGGAGTCTGAAAAAGCGATCTCCTATTACCTGAAGGCAGTGAAATTAGATGAACAGGACGCAAATCTCTATTATAATCTCTCCTATCTCTACGATAAGATTCATCAGAAAGGAAAGGCAGATGTCTATCTGGAAGCGGCCGTTGGGCTTGAAGTGAATGATGTGGAAGGTCGTCTGGAACTTTCCGCCAATCTTGTCTCAAAAAAGGAGTTTAAAAAAGCCGAAAAATATCTTTCAGACATCCTGGAGGAAAGGCCGGGTTCGCTTCCGGCGCTGCATTTGCTGGCACAGGTCAAGGAAAAGCAGGGGGAAGATGGGGAGTTAAAGAGAATCTATGAAAAAATACTTTCACTGGACTCTAAAAACAAAACAGTGATATATAATTTAGGCGCCATTGAATACGAGGCAGAGAATCTGGAGGCGAGCCTGCATCATTTCAACAGGTATGTGAAGTTAAATCCAGGCGATGCGACAGCCCACGGGCTGATGTTCGATATTTATAAGAAACAAAAAAACACACAAATGGCCCTCAAGGAGGCCCTGATTCTTATTGAACTGACGCCCGAAGAAACCAGCGCGTACCGTTATGTCTTTGATTGTCTTAACGCCCTGAACGACTATGACAACATTATCCGTGTCATGGAAAAAGGATTGAAGGCCAACCCAGACAAGACCGAGTTCAGAGAATACCTTGTTTGGGCATATTTAAAGGCCGATAACGGGGAACAGGCGATCAAACACATGGAAGAGATACTGAAGGTCAGGCCGAAGGATATTGATTTATTGCTCCGCCTGGCAAGGTTTCGTGAGAAACGTGGGGAAATTACCGAGGCCCTGGATACCTTTAAACGGATTATTGACATATCGCCTGGCCATGAAGAGGCTGAGGAGGCCTATCTCAGGTTGAGGCTCAGGGGAGTGCAGGGCGCAGGTGGATAAACCGCACCGGAGAATAAGTTTTAGGTCGGGCCGGCAAGTACGTCGGAGAGGGTCGGAGTGACAAGAACCTTGCATAATAGGAGGGGATGATGGGCAAAGCAAACTGTGAATTCAATGGTACTGGCGGGCAGTATTTTGCGGTCGCCTTTATTCACTTATTTCTTTTGAGTATGGTCACCCTTGGAATTTATGCGCCGTGGGCCTTTGTAAGATTACTCAAGTTAAAGGCATCCCATACCCTTTTGAACGGCAAACAGGTTGTCTTCACAGGGGCCGGGGGCCAGCTTTTCCTCCTTGTCCTGGTGCAGGGCCTCCTGACGATTGTTACCCTGGGTCTTTACGGCCCATGGGCCATGTGCAAGTTTTTGACCTGGAGGGCTCAGAATACTATTGTCGGAGGCAAGCCCAGCCAGTTTATCGGCACGGGCGCCTCTTTCTTTGTCTTCTATCTGATTCATTTCATGATTCTTCCCCTGCTGACCCTGGGCCTATACTATTTCCTGGCCCTGTACAGACTCTATGCATGGAAGGAAGAGAATACCAGATACGGTGGGGAAAGGACCTCATTCGGCGCCGGGTTTGGAGAATTTCTAAAGGTCTCCTTGATCGGCTGGTTTCTCAATACTGTAACACTGAACCTGTTCATGCCATGGTCCACATGCATGTTGTACAAATGGCAGATCCATGGCCTCGCAGTGGGTGATGAAGAGGATGTCGAGCACTTCCCGGCAGTTAAGACAAATATTATTGTATCAATTATTATAGTGAGCATTGCCCTGCTTATCTCATTAGGTCTTGCATTCCTCCTGATCACCGCGTTGAAGAAATCTTCCGAGCTTGAACCCCCTGTGGTTCAAAGGCACGCTCAGCCTGACAGAGTAATACTAAAGCGCCCGCAGGTGAAAAAGGACGCAACGCCGCCCGCAAAAAGGCCTTCTGCCGTCCCCGCCCCGGAGCCCAGTGCAGAGACGGCAGGCCAACCCTCAAAGCCGCAGAAGAGTCCTGTGCCTGCTCCGCCAAAGCAGGACAAAAAGGCCGCGGAGTATGACCGGGAGATTAACAGACTTGATGCTCTAATAAAAAATGACAGCAATAACGCGGATATCTTTTACAACCGTGCCTGGCTCTACGCCGCCAAAGGCGATCTTCAAAAGGCGCAGGGGGATTACACAAAGGCGTTAGAGATCAACGATAAACATGACGCCGCCTACTTCAACCGCGGACTTGTTTATGTGCGGATGAAAAAGTATGACATGGCAGTCAATGACTTTGACGCCGCCATTAGACTGGAGCCTTCGTCCTCTGACGCTTACTGCAACAGGGGAAGCGCCAATTTTCAGCTGGGAAAAAACGATGCGGCAATTGAGGACTTCACAACTGCCCTGAAGATAGCGCCGGAAGACGCCGACCTATACCACAACAGAGGCATTGTTTATCTTTCCAAAGGGGACAATACACAGGCCATGGAGGACTCCAAAAGGGCTGCTCAGCTCCGGGAGAAGAAGGACGAGAAAGGCTTGAAAGGGGAAAAAGGGCCCGGTGAAAAGGCCGGTAGTGTTGTATGGAAACAGAATCTCGTTAACGCAAGAATGCCTGAGACCATTGCCAGGGGAATGATTCACGGCGAGCCGTTCGTCTATGAATCCGCCAAACTGGAAAACGGCGTCCTGACAATTCGGGACGGAAAGGACTTTTTCCCGGACCACGCCGTGAAGATCTTTCTTTTCCTGAAGGAAGGTGAGACTCCGGAAGGAAAATCCTATAATATTACCAAGACGAGTGGTTTCGGGTCACCACATATCCACATGGAGTGGAAAACACAGGACAGCAGCATTCCCAAGACGGAAATGTTCATGCAGGCGTATGAGATGCGCCTCGATTTTGGAACAACGGAAAACGGCAGCCTGCCGGGCAAGATATATCTCTGTTTACCGGACAAAATGAAGAGTGTCGTGGCTGGAAGCTTTACGGCCGTTGTAAAATAAGCGCCCACGCCGGCATCTCCACCGGGCAACAGGCCTATCGTAAGCGTTTGAGCCCTTCTGTTGCCTCACGGATCTTTCTTCTCAGGGTAGGGTCGTCTCCGGAGAGATCATGCGCTTTTCTAAAATGAAACCCCGCTATCCTGGCCTGCCCCAATTTGCTGAAGTAAAGTCCGAAGTTGTAATGGGCAAGAACCAGTTTGCCTTGCTTCCCGTATGAGAGGCCCAGATGATAATAGACCTCATTTTTTACGGGTTCGAAGGAGGCCAGCCTCTCAAAAAAGCGGAGGGCCTTTTCGTGCTGCTCCATGTTCTCATAAGACAACCCCAGGAGAAACAGGGCGGCCCTATCCCCGGCATCCAGTTTTAAGGCTGCTTCAAGCACCCGCAGGGCCTCTGTGTATTTTCCTTTCATCTGATAGACCTCTCCAAGCGTCGTCAGAATGGGGATGAAATCAGGCTCCAACTCAAGGGCCTTGTTCAGGTGGTGGATAGCCTTACTGTATTCTGTTTTTTCCTTATAGACGATCCCGAGTCCAAGGTTGGGCAAGATAGCGCCGGGGGTCTTTTCCAATTCAAGTCTGAAAAATCTTTCGGCCTCATTCGGATCGAGACATTTGGCCCTTACAATCGTCTGAAAAATAAGAGAAACTTCTCTGAAGCGGGCCGTTTCTATTTTGGGCCTCGCAGGCGAATACTGACTCAACATGGTGTCAAGATTGGACATTCTCTCGGGTCCGGTAGGATGAGTCAGCAGGTATGCCGGAACTTTATCCGTACCCAACAGATTCCCCTTTTGAATTTTATTTAGGGTAGTGATCATCCCTGCCGGGTTAAAGTCCGCTGATTTCATATACTTGAAGCCCAACTGATCTGCCTGGCGCTCATCCTCGCGGCTGAAATGCAGTTGGGCCTGAATTCCCGCAGCCATAGATCCGGTTATCAATGCTTCTGCAGGCACCCCGCCAATTAGCGCCCCGGCCATGATCGCGGCCATGGTGGCGAACCCTATTTTCTTGCTCTGCTCCATCCGGTCGGACATGTGCCTTGCAGAGACATGGCCGATTTCGTGACAAATGACTGCCGCCAGCTCGTCGATGCTCTCCATAGCATGCACAAGGCCGGAAAAAATGAAGATATGACCCCCCGGGGCTGCAAAGGCGTTGAGGCTGTTATCTTTGACTATGTAAAAGTGGAAGGGAAAATACTTCGTTTCTAGGGGCGAGATGAGATAATGACCCAGATCATTGATAAACTGATTGGCGAATTCATCGTCCAGCAGCTCAAAATGACCTGTGATCTGGGCCAGGAATTTCTC
>JAXHTA010000186.1:0-7416 GCA_034190285.1 Thermodesulfobacteriota bacterium
CCCTGATCGTCATGTAGCAGAATTGATTCATGAAATACCTGCCTCCCATGGGTATGTTGACCATTCCCTGGCCTTCGAAGAGGCATCTATCGAATCTTCGCCCAAACACCAGATCCGCCTTCCCATCCTTACATGCTCTCGCAAACTCAAAGTTGGTGGGGTTGTCAAAGACCTCGAAATCAATATACTCGCCCATGTCTTCCATATTCTCAATGGCGTAATCCACGGCCTCCGGGGACTCGGATATGAGACCAACGGAAACGAGCTTTACATTCAGGTCGTAATAGAGATATCTTGCCATGGCCGCGGCAAAAGGGGCCAGGGTTATGACAGACGCCCTCTTGCTGGAGGGATCGCTCATAATCCATGTGAAGTTGTAGTCACCAAGCGTCCTGTAGCGCAACTCGGCCAACTCCGTTTTAAGGACTTCCTTGGCCTTATCCACCGCATCGAATTTTTCCGCAAACTTCAGGTACCATTCCTCGGTATTGGCCATACCGTAAGGGAGTATCCAATCCCTTCCAAAGATCTCCATGCCCTTTTCTTCACATGCGTCAAAGAACTCGGGCATTTCCTCCCCCGTAACCATATAGGTGGCATCCGCCGCCCAGAAATTTTCGATGGACTCGTAGGGCGTATCCAGTGTAAGACGGCAGTTGACCTTCACACCGAGGAGTTCGATTAGTCTCTCCATCTCCCTGATGTCCCACTTGAAGTTTTTGCTTCCAAGGAGATGGCACCCGGCGATGTTTATGCTCTTTGGCATTTTCTCTACATCGTCTTTAGCCACTTCGTCCACCAGGGCCCGGTAGAGCAGGTCAAGGCCGGTGGCTTCTCTGCCCAGGAAGTTCGGGGTATCCACATATATGGCCTTGATGCCTGTCTCCTGCTCAAACTTTTCGGCCTGGATCTGGACGTCGTCCTGGTTGATGGAGGTTGCGCAAGAGGTAAAGAAAATGACCGCCTTGGGCGTCCTTTTCTTGAAAAAAGTCCCTGTTGCATACCGCCATGCCTTCTCTATAAGATGTGTTCCTCCCTGGATGATGTTGCTCTCTAGGGGGGCCGTGTTCAGTACAGTGATAAATTGTCCCTCTGGGATGTTATCAGTCCTGATATGTTCGGTCGCAACCCTACACCCGGGGACTCCATGAAAAATCAGGAATATGTCTTTGATAGCTGTAGCGCCCAAGGCGAAGGCGTCATGCACACCGTGCATATACCTGTCGTCATAGGCCCTTTCAGCCCCTTCTCTGTTTACTTTCATCATCTTTTCAGTCCTCCTTCTTAGCTGTTATGCTTAGGCCGCCGCCTCGAAATCAAAGCCCTGGCCCATGAGCCTTCCCATCAGTGTAGGTTTTGTTCTTCTCTTTGCGCCCTTTACTCCTTCAACTATATCCCTCATCGTTGCAAAGGCGCCTGTGAAGCCGTCGCCTCTTGCCGCTTCCTTGACCCTCCTGAAAGGCTGCTCCCCGTCAAATCTGGCCACAAAGCTCGGATCGTTCTTACCCGCCCTGCAGTACCTGAAGACATCCATGGGGAAATAGACCACGTCCGAAGGATCTACCCCAATGTCCTTCATCGCCACGTCCACGTCCACTGGCCTTCCCCATGGATAGGCGTTATCAAGGATGTTCACATCGCCGAACCCATCTTCGATGAAATAATCCGTGGCGTAGAATTCGGCGGTCAAGTCAAGGGGATGCATGTTGATGATGTAGGGAGTCATACCCACCTCTCTTGCAAACCTTGCCAGCGCCAGGGGTCTTGTATTGGCGAAGAGGGCATTCCTGATGGCTTCTATAATAGCCACCTTGCCCTCGCATACCTTTTTGCATTCCGCAAGTAGGTCCTTGAGTTTGGCGTATTCTTCATCGAAGAATTTGTCTGACTGCTTTCTTACACCCACTTTGTCCGCGATTTCATCCATCCACCTTTTCGTGGCTGCGATGCCTATCGGCCTGTTGTGCTTGGCCCAGGGGGTGCCGAACCTCTTTTCCATCTCCCATGAAAGCGGATAACCCCAGGAACAGCATACCTGGGCATTCAACTCCGCCTCGGGAGCGGTGAAGAGTTCATCGCAGGTCAAGGCCCCAAAGAGGACCCTGTGTACGTTGAGTCCCATCCCGTTCAGTATTCTCTCGAGCTCATCGGAATCCGCAGGATACAGGATATCTTCGAATTTGTTTTTATGGCCCGGGCCTCCATGCATCTCTTTATAGTTGCCGAGGAGATTTATGTACCCCTTCTTTATTTTTTTAGGGGGTTCCATCAGTTGCACAAAGTGATCGACGGCCTTTGCCCTCATGTCGATCCAGCAGGACTTATAGCCGGCGCTTTCCACTGGATGCAGCTTCGCCTTTATTTCAGGCTGGAGTTTTCTTGTTATTCCCCTGACGTCATCCATGATCATGTCCGTGGCGCAGGTATTGCCCACAACGATAAGCCTCGGCTTCAGGTCCTTGTCCACCTGACGAATCGCCTCTTCCAGGCTTTCGTCTCCTCCGAGTATGATTGTGTCAGGGGTTATATGATCAGAGAAGCAGTGGGTGAAAGGGTTGCCGAAATGTTCCTGGTAATGCTGTGAAAGAAAAGTCCTTGACGCTGTCACACATCCCGACGGACCATGGGTCAAAAAGACACATCCGTCAAGCATATGGCACCAGCTCATAACCACATAATACAGACACCACAGGCCGACAGGCCCGGGATGCACTTCATGAATCTTATCCGCCGCCTTTATTTCAGGCGTTTTCTTGTAGAGCTCTTCTACTGTCGTCCACGTTAATCCCATTTTGCGGACCTCCTTTTCCAAATGATTGTTGTTCTGTTTGTTGGTGTAATCTGCCGGAGTGTAGTTATACTTCTACCTACTCCTGGCGCGGGGCAGGGTTCTTGTAACCCTTTAACAACCCCTCCGGCACCTTTTCTATCAACTCCTCCACCGTCCACTTTTCATCTTTTGAGATGGTCTTTGCTTTTTCGGGCTCGGAGTAGATTGCGATGGTATTTCCAGTCGTATCGAAGACCTGTCCGTTTATGTCGCCGGCCTCCTCAGTGCCCAGATAGACGATAAACGGGGTAATGACATCAGGCTTCGGCAGGTTGATCATCTCATCGTACTTTTCTTTGGTCATCAGACCGGCATCCAGCCTCTTCTTGAGACCCGCCTTAACGTCATCACTGAGCGTGAACCTCGTCGCAGCCAAGGGGGCAAAGGCGTTGCAAGTAACCCCGGACCTGCCCAGTTCCCTGGCAACAGCCCTTGTCAGCCCCACGATCCCTGCCTTGGCGGCACCGTAATTGCAGTGGCCTACGGTTCCAAGCCATGCCGTGGAGGTCGTGTTTATGATCCTTCCCCACTTCTGTTCCCTCATAAGGGGGGCCGCATGTCGAATGCAAAGAAAGCTTCCCTTGAGAAAGGAGTCGATGCACCTGTCCCAGTCTGCCTCGGCCATCTTCCATACCATCTTGGGGGCGTCGGCTCCGGCGTTGTTCACCAGGATATCCATAGTGCCGAATGAGTCCACCGCCGTCTTAATCAGCTTCTCGGCCGTTGCAAAATCGGAAATATCGCCAAAAAACGGAGCTGCCTCACCGCCTGCCGCCTTGATCTCGTTGGCCGTGGTTGCGGCATCTCCACCCCCTGCTCCTTCCGTGCGGTTGTTCGTCACCACTCTGGCACCCTCGGCCGCAAGGGCCAGTGCTATGGCCTTGCCGATCCCCTGTCCGGAACCGGTCACAACGGCCACCTTTCCCTTTAGTTTATCAACCATTTTTATCATCTCCTTTCTTGTAAACTATCATTTCTGAGATTCCCTGCTGGACCACCTTGTCCTTCTGGTTTATGGCCTTCCTGGCCATTCGCACTATTCCGGTGCCCTTATCCTGGACATCTTCCTTTTCTACAATCTCCACTCTGGCCCTCAGGGTATCTCCGATAAAAATCGGTTTTTTGAATTCCCATGTGAACTTTGTAAATGCAAAGACCGCAATATCCTTGAAGAGTTCCATACCTGCGATCAGCCCGGAGACGATCATCAGCCCCAGCATGCCATGTGCCACACGTGTGCCGAAGGGAGTGTTCTGCTTTGCGTATTCCTCATCCGTATGGAGGGCCTTGTGATCCCAGGAAAGGTTGGAGAAATTGACCACGTCGGCCTCAGTCACCGTCCTACCCTGACTCTCTTCGAATTGGCCGATCTCATAGTCCTCAAAATATCTCATTGACATTTAATCCTTAGAATTTGAATGCCTTTTTAGCATTATCATAGAGAAACTTCTTGATCACAGTCTCTTTGACCTCAAGACCCATAATCTCCTCAAGACTCTCTTTGTGGAAGAGGAGGGGGTAATCCGTTCCATAAAGGACCTTATCCTGCCCTCTTGTCCTCAAGAAGTTGAAAAAGGACTTATCCCAGTATCTTGGTCTGTGTCCTGATGAGCAGATATAGAGATTCGGGTGCTTCCAGCCGAGTGCGATCAATTCCTCGACCCACGGCCAGCCCATGTGCATGGCTATCAGGGTCAGGTCAGCAAAGTCCACCGCCACATCATCCAGATGAATTGGCCTGCCCATTTCATTGGGCATGAACTCCGCCGAATGACCGGTCTGCATCCCTACGGGCAGACCAAGCTCTTCGCATTTGGCATAATACGGGTAATACAACCTGTGATTGAGAGGGATGCCGAAACCGTAAGTGTGGATGTATCCTCCTTTAAAACCATATTCCTTTATACATTTCTCCATCTCCCTTACGCCTTCCATCCTCATCATAGGATTGATTCCGTAAAGGCCGATGAATCTGTCAGGATGTTTCTGAATCAGGTCTGCGATTCGTTCCCAGGGGGTGTCTATAACGAAGTCGCCTTTTCTGTAAGAGCGCATCTTCATAGAAGGCGCCACTACCTTTTCCACTCCCGCTTCGTCCATAATTGCAATGAACTCCTCCGGAGTATAAGGTATTAATCGCTTTTCCATCCCCCACCATTTCATAACGTCTATGATTTCCTTGCCAAAGGATTCAAGCCCTTCCTTTGAAAAGTCATTGATCAGACAATCTACCGCCTTTACATCCATGGTTTACCTCCACTAATAACTGAATTATCGTCCCTTGTAGGTCGGTTTCCTTCGTTCAATAAAGGAATTAAGGCCTTCCCTCGCATCTTCGGTGGCAAAGGCTGCCAGAAGCTTCTCCGTCTCGATATCGCAACCCCTGTCAAAGCTCTCCTCAAAACCTTCGTTAGCTGCCTCAATACAGTATCTGACTGCCAGGGGGGCCTTGGTCATTATCTTCTTTGCCATCGTTACGCAGGTCTCTCGCAACTCGCCTAAAGGAACGACCCTGTTAACCAGTCTCAGATTGAGGGCCTCTTCAACACTGATGTTGTCACCTGTTACCATCATCTCAATGGCCTTGGCCTTTCCTACTATCCTCGGCAGTCTCTGGGTGCCGGCGAAACCGGGTATAAGCCCGAGACCCGCCTCTGGCAGGCCTAAGATAGCGCCCTCTGCCGCCACCCTGATGTGACAGGCCATGGCGAGTTCAAGGCCGCCTCCGAGGGCCATGCCGTTTAGGGCAGCGATGACGGGTTTGGACATCCCTTCTATTTGGTTGAATACCCCTTTTCCCTTAGCGCCAAAGTCCTTCAGGGCACTTCCGTCCATCTTCACAAACCCGGCTATGTCGGCGCCTGCCACAAAGGCCCTGTTGCCCGAGCCGGTGATGATGACCACCTTCACGCCGTCATCCTTTCTTATGTCCTCAACCACCTGTCCAAGTTCGGTCAATACATCGCTGTTCAAGGCATTCATGGCTTTGGGCCTGTTCACGATAATTGTGGCGATCCCGCCCTCTTTCTCAAAGATCAGATTCTCTAAGCCCATATTTTACCTCCCAAGATATTTGGTTTCTAATATTCGTAGAATCCCCGGCCCGTCTTCTGGCCAAGATAGCCTGCTTCCACCATCTTCCTCAACACTGGCGGCGGGGCATAGGCATCGTCGTTGAGCTGCCCCTGGAGAATCTCAAGGGCGCTTAACACTGCGTCAAGGCCGCTCATGTCCATGAGCTGGAAAGGTCCTAAGGGGAAACCAAGACCCAGCTTCGCAGCGGTGTCTATCTCTTCGGGGGTACCAAGACCACCCTGATGGGCTTTGAGGGCCGCTACGAGATAGGGAAACAGGATGTAATTGACAAGAAAGCCTGGCCAGTCCTTTGTGCTTACAGGGGTTTTGCCCAGCGACTTGAGAAACTCTACCATGAAGGCGTATGTCTCTTCGCTCGTCTGGACGGGCCTTGCAATTTCAACGAGGGCCATAAGGTGGGCCGGGATACAATAGTGGGTGCCTATGAACTTGTCGGGCCTCCCCGATGCAGTCGCAAGGGCGGTGATCGAAAGAAGTGATGAAGTCGTGGTGAATACGGTATTCCACGGGCATATCTCGTTCAGCTTGTTGAATACTTCACTCTTGATCTCCAGGTCATCAGGAGTGGCGTCTATGATGACCTGGCATTCCGAAAGGGGCTCGAAGTCCGATACCATATTCAACCCGTCCACGGCCTTTTTCGCTTCGTCCTCAGTGATTTTCTGCCTCTTGACCAACCCGGGATAGAATTTCTGTATCTTTGCAAGACCCTTTTTTGCCAATTCTTCGCTTACCTCTTTTACGACCGTTTCGTATTTCAGAGAAACAGCCACTGCAATGGTGGGGCCCATGGTCCCACAACCGACAATCCCTACCTTCTTGACGTCTTTTGCATCCATATGTCTCCTCCCTTTAATATGTATAAATCTTCACTTTATATCCCGTAGTCCTGCCACCTTGCCCTGACCTTTGTCATCGTCTCTTTATCGGGGTAAGCGACGGGAGCGAACTTCTCGTTAAAATATTCTGGTGCCCTGGGCCTGTCTATGGCCTTGGTCGCATCGATGAGAAGCCTGGTCCCTTTGTTCCCTCCTGGACTCAATCTCTCCTTGACGTGAACGATTGGATCAAGGGCGCTGACCCATCCTGGGAACTGGATGATGTCTCTAGCGGGATCCACCCTGTAACCGAGGGCCCAGAAGACCTCATTAAGATCGTAAATGTTTACGTCCTCTTCGCACACTATGATGTTTTTACACATCATGTTTGAAAGTGATGAACTCCACACATTCGCCGCCACCTGCTGAACCTGGCCATAATAGGTATTGTCTATCTGGACTACGAGGTTTGCATATGCCGTGCTTGGGTCGTTGTTGACGCCGGTGACCCCCCTCATCCTTTCATCCAAAAGGTCCCAGATAAATGCGCTGTGACTGACCGAGCAGACGACGTGATCCTCGTTTATCGGCTTCCCTTCCATTGTTCCCTGAAAGATCGGCTCATTCCTGAAGGTGATGCATTTCACGCGGAAGGGCGGCCTTGGATTCGCA
>JAXHTA010000187.1:0-7394 GCA_034190285.1 Thermodesulfobacteriota bacterium
CCATGGCACAGATTGACAAGACCTTTCCCACCATGGACTGTTCCATTTGAATATTAGGGCCCAAGATGACGGATGTCGGTCGACATCCCCGGATCAGACTCCACACCATGAGCGAGGTGGCGGACATCAGCGGGTACGTGGGCAACTTCGAGGTGAAGATTCTGAAAAAAGCACGCTACGTGGATGACAAGGAATGTACTGCTTGCGGTGAATGTGCAAAGGTTTGCCCAGTGGTTCGTCCTGATGAGTTTAATCTCGGGCTTTCGTCGCGCAGGGCCGTTTTCACGCCGTTTCCACAGGCTGTCCCTTCAGCCTATGTCATCAATATCAATGAATGCTTGGGGCACAACCCCATTGTGTGCGCCAAGTGTATTGATGCATGTGACAAGGGCTGCATAAACTTTCACATGTCCGATGAAGAAATCGTCGAGAAAGTCGGGTCTATTATCGTGGCCACGGGGATGGAGGTCTATGACCCAACAGAACTGGACGAATATGGCTATACGCGTTTTGAAAACGTAGTGACCAGCCTTGAGTTTGAACGTCTCGTCAATGCCGGCGGGCCCACAGGGGGGGAACTTGTCCGTCCGACAGATCTAGAATCCCCTCGATCCATAGGCTTTGTTCAGTGCGTTGGCTCTCGTTCAGTCGGAAAGGGGTCTAACTACTGTTCAAACATCTGCTGCATGAACACCGTAAAAAGCACCCTGATGCTCAAAGAACACTACCCCAATATGGACATTAAAGTCTTCTACACAGATATTCGAGCCGTTGGAAAGGGCTCTGAAGACCTGTACGGCCGCAGCCGAAGGTCTGGTGTCCATTACGTAAGAGGTCTGCCAGGAAATGTTGAGGAAGAGGACAACAGGGGCCTCAGGGTTGCCGTTGAGAATACGGTAACGGGCAGACTTGAAATCCATAAGTTGGATATGCTTGTCTTGGCCATTGGGGTCAAGCCGGCCAAAGGCACACAAAGGCTCCAAGAGATGCTGGGACTTCAGCTGACACCTGACGGTTTTTTCCTAGAAGCCCATCCGAAATTGCAGCCGGTGGACGCCGCAACACGGGGCATTTTCTATGCAGGCTGTGCGGAGGCGCCGAAGGATATCAAGGAGAGCGTAACCCAAGCATCAGCGGCGGCGGCACGTGCGACCCGCTTAATGCATTCTGGCAAGATTACCACCGAGCCTATCACCTCAGAGGTAGTTGCCGAACACTGCAAATCGTGCGGAAGGTGTGAGGAGGTGTGCCCGTACAATGCGATCAAGGTGGATGTCAAGAAAAAGACGCCCGCCGTGGTCAGCACGGCTGCCTGCGCGGGTTGCGGCACCTGTGCGGCGGAATGTCCCTTTGATGCCATTACGATGAACCATTTCACCGATGCCCAGATACTTGACCAGATACATTCTCTCCTTGAGGAAGACCCAAAAGAAAAGATCCTTGCCTTTGCCTGCAATTGGTGTTCCTATGCGGGCGCCGATTATGCAGGTGTCTCACGCCTCCAGTACCCCCCAAGTGCACGCCTCATCCGGACCATGTGCTCAGGCCGCGTGGACGAGAGGTTCGTGTGGGACGCATTTCTCAGGGGAGCGCCGGTAATCCTGATAAGTGGGTGCCATATCGGTGACTGTCACTATATAGATGCCAACCACTGGACGGAAAAGCGTGTGAAAAGACTTCACAAGAAGATGGACAGGCTTGGTATTCGTCCTGAACGGCTCCAGCTCGAATGGATCAGCGCTGCCGAAGGGGTCAGATTTTCCCGGGTAATGCAGCGCATGGAGGCCCTTCGACGCAGCGTGACATCAGAAGAGATTGACGAGACCATCCGTATCCTTACTTCTTCCCCGCCTTCTCGATCTTAGCCCATGAATCTCGTAAGGATACTGTCCGGTTGAATATGAGGGCCTCTCCCGATGAGTTCTTTTCATCCACGCAGAAGTAGCCCTGCCTCTCGAACTGGTATCTGCTTCCGGGAAGAGCACCTGCCAAACTCGGCTCAACACGGCACGAGGTCAGGATCCGGAGGGAATCCGGATTCAAGTGAGTTCTGAGATCACTACCGTTTTTTTCATCGTTGGGGTCTGGCTCAACAAATAGATGATCGTAAAGGCGTACCTCGGCCTTTTGTGAGTATGCGGCCGAGACCCAGTGCAGAGTCGCCTTTACCTTACGTTTATCCGGGGCCGAACCTCCTCGTGTCTCGGGATCATAGGTGCAGTGTAATTCAAGCACTTCACCGGTCTGTTCGTCCTTAACCACGTTTATGCATTTGATATAATAGGCGTATCGAAGCCGCACTTCACGGCCCGGCGCCAGACGAAAGAACTTTCTTGGCGGGTCCTCACGAAAATCGTCTCTTTCGATATACAGAACCCGGGAAAAAGGGACCTTTCGTGTGCCAGCATCAGGGTCCTCGGGGTTATTTATGGCCTCCAACTCTTCCACGTGGTCTTCCGGATAGTTGTCTATGACAACCCTAAGCGGTCGCAACACGCACATCACACGAGGCGCCCGTTTGTTTAGATCTTCACGGACGCAGTGTTCGAGCAAGGCTATATCGACCATACTATCCCTTTTGGCCACGCCGATACGTTCACAGAAGTTCCTAATTGACTCAGGTGTGTATCCACGCCTTCGCAAACCGGATATCGTAGGCATCCGAGGGTCGTCCCACCCATCCACGACCCCGAGGTCAACCAGTTTCAGGAGCCTCCGCTTGCTCATAACCGTATAGCTGAGATTCAGGCGCGCAAACTCTATTTGCTGTGGATGACAATCCACGTTCAATTCGTCGAGGAACCAGTCGTACAAGGGGCGATGGTCTTCAAATTCCAGGGTACAGAGAGAATGGGTGATACCTTCAATGGAATCTGAAAGGCAATGAGTGAAGTCGTACATCGGATAAATGCACCACTTATCTCCGGTTCTATGGTGTTCTGCCCGCAGTATACGGTAGATGACCGGATCTCGCATATTCAGGTTAGGAGACCCCATGTCGATTTTTGCCCGAAGTACGTGGGAGCCGTCCTCAAATTCACCAGCCCTCATCCGGTCGAACAGGTCCAGGTTTTCTTCCACCGAACGAGTCCTGTAGGGGCTGTTAATCCCCGGTTCAGTCAGGGTTCCGCGGTACTGTCTGATCTCCTGCGCACTCAGGCTGCAAACATATGCCTTACCCTGTTTGATCAACTGCGCAGCATACTGGTACAGCTGTTCAAAGTAGTCGGAAGCGAAAAAGAGCCGATTATCCCAATCGAACCCAAGCCACCTGACGTTTGATTTGATCGATTCAATGTATTCGATGTCTTCCTTGTTAGGATTGGTATCATCGAACCGTAAATTGCAGAGCCCCCCATTGTTCTCAGCGGCGATGCCAAAATTGAGGCAGATGGATTTTGCATGTCCGATGTGCAGGTAGCCGTTGGGCTCAGGTGGAAATCTGGTGTGGACCCTGCCTGCGTTCTTGTTTGCCTTCAGGTCTTGTGCGATGATACTGCGAATGAAGTTGGGCGGGGCTGTAGAATCGATCGTGGGCATGTTCGTTGCGCTCCTCTCATTTTTTTCCCAAGGCTGCATAGGCCGGGTCTATCGGGACTTTCCCAGGTCCCAGAGTAACTCCTCACAAACTACGGGTATATCCTCTTATCCAGGGGCCATGCGGATAATTCTTGCCTTCCCTAAAGGTTTAAGAGCTTACGTCCCCGCGGATTGCCTGCAAAACACTTTATCACACTTTCATGCTTCCTGGTAGCCCCACTGAAGTCTAAGCTGGCGACGAGGTGTGGACCCCCGTTATATTGAAATCAATTCCATTCTGGATTCTACTGATGGCAGTCCTAACCTTGCGATGCTTTACCTGAGAGCAAATGGCACTTTGTATGGACAGGAGGTAGGAGCCAGCATAGACCAAACTAATGGAGACGGCTTTGGCGGTTCTGCGGGGTCCGTCGCCTACAATTAAGGGGGTTCGGAGCTGGTCAAGGTCTTCATTTGTGCGATTTTGACAAAAGAACTGCGCCGAAGTACGCCCTGTTCTTCTGCCCATGGTTCAGGGCAGATGTACATCCTCAACCCCGGAACTCTTCATACCAAGGACGGGTATCGGATCAGCACAAATGGGAACAAACGGTGATATTTTTCTGAATTGCCTGTGGGAGATATCTCTGTTCAGCAAATACACCAACCGTATATCACCGTCTTCGGGACCCTTTTTTGCCTTTTCTCAGGTTTTCCCCCAATTCTTCCAAGTGCCACACTTCGGTGAGTTTTCCAGTGGAAGGAGAATAGCTATAAACGGTTCCGGTTTCCCGATCAAAGAACTTAATCGCGCCTTGCTGTGAAGAAAACGCCACATGATTCCAGTTCTTTTCTTCCTCTGAAAATGATGGATAACTGATCAACCCCAGCAGAAGAAAAATTCCTAGTATCACCAGAAAAGTCTTTGTTTGCCATTTAATTTCCATCTGTTACCTCCTCCATCTATAAGTTGTTAAAAAGTTTGGCTAGACAAGAAATAGACCAACTTTGCGCCCTGGACAGGAGGATATACTCTGACTTCTTGAGGCGTTACCTCTGTTAAACCGCTTTCATATAATCATGATGATAACAGTTCACAGGGTGCGGTTGACGTGGAACAGTAAAAAATCCAAGACTAAAAGCGAGCAAGAATATTCAATCGTCAAGCTTGGGGCCTCTTTGTGTGCTGAAGGCTGTCTTCAAACCGGGCATGACCCGCATGACCTGACAAGGAGGATGTTTCTCCAATAATGTATGCGAATCAATTCTTTTTTGCAAGCAATCTGGCGAGTCCTCAACAAGTAATGCCACCCTTAATCTTCTCATTTAATGTCTTAATCCTAAGGATAGCGTTTCATTGTCCTCTTCTTGGGTTAGGGACTTCCTTAAAGAGCCCATCGAAATTCAAGATGGTATTATGGCCCGCTATGTTGTCCCTGTTGCACTCAAAGAGTTCGGGGAGACAAGAGGCCATGTGGGTCTATCATTTAAAGGCCGCAACACCAATCGTTACGTCGTACGTTCGACGCACCCTGATGATCATAGATTTCAGGAAATTATGTACCCCCCTTTCGCTGGAGTGACGTGATTTTGACTTTTTGCGAGACCATCAAATATTTGTCTGTGTGATATTCACTCGCGTATTTTCATGACATTTTTGCGTTGGCATTGCATAATATCCGCATGTGGATTGCAAGAAAATACGAGAAAACACTTTTTGACCTGTCCGTACAATTTCCTTCCGTTGTCGTTACAGGTCCCAGGCAGGTGGGGAAAACAGCCCTTGTCCAAAAAGTATTTCCCCATTACACTTATGTTTCTCTGGATATCCCTGCCATGGCCGCCCAGGCCGAAAACCAACCGGAAGCCTTTCTCGAAAATCATCCTGCCCCCCTGATCATTGATGAGGTTCAGTATGCCCCTTCAATCTTAAGATATTTAAAGGCTGCAATTGATAAAAAAAAAGAGCCAGGTCGTTTTATTCTGACAGGGTCACAAAATTTTCTGCTGATGCAGGGCGTTTCAGAAAGTATGGCCGGACGCTGCGGTATTCTCAATATGCTGAACCTGTCTTCAAGAGAGATACAAGACGGCATAGTGACCTATTCGGAAAATGATTACCTGGTGAAAGGCGGATACCCCGAACTTCATGCAAGACCTGAAATCGATTCTCATTTCTGGTTTTCTGCCTATTTGACCACTTATCTGGAAAGGGATGTGCGAAATATCTTGAATGTAGGCAGTTTAAGAGATTTTGACCGGTTTTTAAGGGCAGTGGCAACCCGAACATCTCAGATACTCTCCTATTCCGGTCTTGCCAGGGACGTGGGCATTTCACCCAATACTGCCAGGAAATGGATTTCCGTGTTACAGGCATCCGGTCAAATTATTCTGTTGGAACCTTATCACAGGAATCTTGGCAGACGCCTTGTAAAATCGCCCAAACTTTATATGTGTGATACCGGTCTCGCCCTCTTTTTGATGGGTTTCGAAGATCTTAAATCATTCATCAATCATCCTGTAAGCGATGCTATCTGGGAAACACATGTTGTGATGCAGGTCGTCAAACATTTCCAGTCCCTTGGAAAAAACAGACCCCTTTGGTTCTGGCGGACCATTCATGGTGCTGAAGTTGATCTATTAATCGAGCAGGGAGGACAGTTCACCGCGGTTGAAGCCAAGTTTAGCGAAAATCCAGGTCTAAAGGCCGCCAAGGGAATAAATTCATTAAAGAACTTTTACGGGAAAGAATGTTTAATTGCCGGTTTCATCGGAGCAAGAACACCCAACTCCTATACCCTGGGCGAAAAAGTGCTTGCAGTTCCCGGCAGCGATATCGATCTGTATATTTCAAAACAAAGGTGAGGGAAAGGACTATGCCGGAGAAAAGACTGCTTCTTATTGAAGACGAAATCTCGGTGGCAAAACAGCTCAAGTGGGGACTGGGTAAAGAGTATGAAATTACCATTGTGCCCAATGCAGAGCAGGCAAGGGATTTGCTGGGATCTCGATCTTTCCCGGTTGTCACACTCGATCTGGGGCTTCCCCCGAATCCTGACACCCCCGAGGAGGGCCTCAGGCTCCTCGAAGAAATACGTGCCCTTTCCCCGCATACTAAGGTGATCGTGATTACGGGCAATGCCGAGGAAGAAAATGCGGTCAAGGCCATTGCCTTAGGGGCAGTCGATTTTTGTGCCAAGCCCATCGACTTGAAACTGTTAGACATTATTCTCTCACGGACATTCAGGGCCTATGAACTGGAGGAGGCCAACCGCCGCCTGCAGCAACAGGCCGACCAGGGCGGCTCCCTTTGCGGTATGCTGGGTATTTCGCCAGGCATGGCCAGGCTGTTCGAGGGCATAAGAAAGGTGAGCACGACCGATTATCCGGTGCTCATCACCGGAGATAGCGGCACCGGCAAGGAGATGGCTGCAAGCGCAGTCCACAGGCTGAGCAGCAGGGCCCGAAGCCCCATGGTGATCATAAACTGCGGGGCGATCCCGGAAAATCTGCTGGAAAGCGAGCTTTTCGGCCACGAAAAAGGTGCCTTTACCGGGGCAGTGGGCCGTAAAATCGGTAGGTTTGAGCAGGCCGACCAGGGGACCGTCTTTTTAGACGAAATTGGCGAGCTGCCCCTGGCCCTGCAGGTGAAGATACTGAGGTTCCTCCAGGAAGGGACTGTAGAACGGCTGGGGGGAACAAAGACCATGACCCTGGATGTCCGAATCATTGCAGCCACCAACACCAATCTGGAGGATGCGGTTAAGCAAGGGAGCTTCCGTGAAGACCTCTATTACCGGTTAAATGTCGTCCCCTTAAGGGTCCCCGCTCTCAAGAAACGGGCGGAAGACATCCTGCTTTTGGCCCATCACTTT
>JAXHTA010000188.1:0-7353 GCA_034190285.1 Thermodesulfobacteriota bacterium
CTGAATGGGGGGTTGATTTGATTGATGCCAGAGGTTTTTATAAGACATTCCCTCATATTCACGGAGTAGATGGTTTCTTTGGAACTCTATTCACAAAAAAAGACGAATAATTATTTGTCAGGGAGGTATTGGGATGGGAAAGATTGCACCATCGGTTCTTTCGGCGGATTTCACCCGGCTTGGTCAAGAGATTGAGGACGTAGAGAAGGCCGGAGCTGATTACATCCACATTGATGTCATGGACGGTCATTTCGTTCCAAATATTACCATTGGTCCCATGATCGTCAAGGCAATACGTCGCGTTACGGACCTCCCCCTCGACGTCCATCTGATGATATCAGATCCGGAGAGTTTTATAGACGAATTCGCTGAGGCAGGGTCCAGCATTCTAACTGTCCATGCCGAGACCATTAACCATATGCATAGAATGGTACAGCATATAAGAGATAAAGGTGTAAAACCAAGCGTCTCCCTGAATCCTGCTACGCCTCTGCATATCCTGGAATATATTCTCTCAGATCTGGATATGGTTCTTATAATGACGGTTAATCCTGGTTTTGGAGGCCAGGAGTTTATTTCTGAGGTTGTTCCGAAGATAATAATGTTGAGGGAAATTATCGACAAAAAGGGCCTGGGCATAGAAATTGAGGTTGATGGCGGCATCAATCCGGAGAACATAAACGAGGTGTCATCGGCCGGTGCCGACGTCTTCGTAGCCGGTTCCGCCATCTTTCACAGTGAAGACTACAGAAAGACCATCCATTCGATGCGGGAGAGGATGTCTATCCACGATAATCCTTCGGATTATAGATAGTCTTTTCTTGTATATCTTCAGAGTCGGAAAGGAGCAATAGAAATGCAGATAGAAAATGAAAGATGGTTGCGGGTGATTTTTTCAGTCTTGGCCCTTGTTTTTTTTACATCCTGCCTGGAAAAAGAGCAGGCTTCAACACAGGATGAGGCCGAGGTGTCACCTACATCAGGCGTAGAAGCGCAGCGAGAAGACGGCAGGGTTGCAATGGTTAACGGATCGGTTATCACCCTGGATGACATCGACCGAGATATGAGAAGTATTCAGGAAAGGTTTGCCAGGACGGGCAGATATCTCAGCGGTCCTCAACTCTCAGAGGCAAGAAAGGAGGTCTTGAAGAATCTCATCAACCGTGAGCTGCTCTATCAGGAAAGCCAAAGGAGAGGAATCGCCGTTGACGAGGCGACTGTAAAAGAACATATGGAGAAACTGGAGAGACAGTTCCCTGATGAAGCCGAACTCAAGAATCTACTGGAAAAGATGAACCTGTCCAAGGCCGAAATGTCAGCCCAGATAAAGAAGGGTATAGCAATTCATCAATTCGTCGAGCAAGAATTTGTCAAAAACCTGGTAGTCTCGGAAGAGGAAACCGAAGCCTACTACAATAGCAACCTGGAATTGTTCAACAAGCCTGAGATGGTTCAGGCAAGCCACATCCTGATCAAGCTGGATCCACAGGCGGATGAATCCCAGAGGGCAGAGGCACAGAAAAGGATTGTGGAAATCCAGGCTAAGCTTGAAAAAGGTGGAGATTTTGAGGATTTAGCCAGGGAGTTTTCTCAAGGCCCGACTAGTGCCAATAGTGGGGATTTGGGTTATTTCGGGCGTGGACAGATGGTAAAACCTTTTGAAGAAGCGGCCTTCGCCTTAAGTCCAGGTGAAGTGAGCGGCATCGTTGAAACCAAATTCGGATTCCATCTGATTAAAGCCGGTAACAAAAGGCCTGCAAGCACAGCTAACTATAAGGATGTCAAAGAGAAAATCGAAAAATATCTCAAGCAAAAAAAGGCAGGAGAAGAGATAAGCCTATACACCGAGAAGTTGGAGAAAAAGGCAGATCTTGTGGTCTTTATGCCTGAATACCTGGAATAATTGACATTCAACCTGAAAAATGGTTGAACAAACGTCATTATTTCGCTTGACGTTTAAAAAAGTTATATCTTATGGTATATAGTAATGAATATCCGGCAGCGTTTGCGGGTCGGTTTTGCTCTTGGGGGATATTTCCTTTTACTGAGCAGCGACCTGAGGTTTGTGTATCTCACAGAAAACTTTTAAAAGGAGGTCAGTGCTTTGGTAGAAGGAGTTGTTAAGTGGTTTAGTGAGAAAAAGGGGTTTGGTTTTATTGAGAGGGAGGACGGCGGAGATGTATTCGTTCACTATTCCTCCATCGAAATGCCCGGATTCAAGACGCTTAGCGAGGGCGAGCGGGTGAGCTTTAATGTGGAAGAAAGCGACCGGGGACCTGTGGCCAAGAACGTCAGCAAGTTTTAGCATGCTGCAATACAACATTCATGGCATCTCATCCCGGGGCGGTGAGGTGCCGTTTTTTTTCGGTAGTAGTCAGGACAAGCAGAAGATCCAAGGTATTACAAAATGGTTGTGACTGGTTAGGCGAAAAGGATTATATATTTATTAATTGTCGAGGTCATTAAGTTGGAGGGATGGCCGAGTGGTTTAAGGCGGCGGTCTTGAAAACCGTTGTCCTGAAAGGGACCGTGGGTTCGAATCCTACTCCCTCCGCCACAAGTCTGGCTTCGCCGGGCTATTTGCCACCGGGAAGAACAAGAGGTTTTACAGAGAAAACATGCACAGTGATTGCGGAGAGATGGCCGAGCTGGCTGAAGGCGCTCGCCTGCTAAGCGAGTTCGGGGGGCAACTTCCGACGAGGGTTCGAATCCCTCTCTCTCCGCCATTTCAAATGTCTCGCAACTCGGTAGACAAATCACCCCTGGCATGCAGGGGGGATTTGTCTAAGAATTAGCACTCAAAGACTTTCATGTTTTCGGACGGCCCGCTGGGTTCTGTCTTCACCGAACACCTGTTATGGATGAAGTTGCATTATGATAGCGAGGGGTGGCGAGAGGCCTGTTTGCACCTCAGCCGAGTTGATCTACTGTGCTGAGTGCAAGAACTTCAGCTACTTTTACAATAAGAAAGACCACAACAGCCCTCACGCCTTAGGGAAATGCCAGGCCGAGACCTGGGATGGGAACAGGGGGCAGTGGGCCATGTTCCAGCACCAGTGCAAGAACTTTGTGAAGCCTGACCGGTAAGGGCAGCCAATACGATATCAAGCCGAATCCTTGACCTTGCGCCATCTTGGTCCTTCCTTGGTATCGATGACTTCAATGCCCATTTTCCTCAGTTCCCTGCGCAAGCTATCCGCTGAATCCCAGTCTTTGTTCCTTCTGGCCTGCTCCCTTTTTTCTATAAGGGTCTCCGGGCCTTGATCCACCTTCGTCAATTCAAGGTCCATCACGCCCAGCACTGAATTGACTCGTTCCAGGGACGCTAGAACATCTCTCTTGCCAGAGGCCGACAGACTATTATTGTTCATGATTGTGTTGAGTCGGTGAATAAACTGGAAGAGTGCGGCCAGTGCGGCCGCGACATTAAAGTCATCGTCCATGGATTCAGAGAATTTGTGCTTCAAATCATAGATGGCCTGGTCTGTGTCCGGATTGTCAGGACCCTGACGGCAACGGTGGACCTTTTGGACAAATTCATCAAGATGGGCGACGGTATTTTTCACGGCGCGCATTTTTGATTGTGAAAAATAGATCGGCTTTCGGTAATGGCGGCTTAGTAACCAGTACCGGATTTCCCTTCCCCTGTAACCTTGATCCAGAAGATCCCTCAACGTTAAGGTATCGTCCTCTGAGCCAGGTGAAGTCCTTTTCCCGTCGCCCATGACCATTTCATTATGGACCCAATAATTTGCGAGTGGTTTATCTGTTACGGCCTGACTTATGGCGATTGCATTTTCATGATGTGGGAAGATCAGATTAGCGCCGCTTGTGTGAATGTCATATGTGGGTCCCAGGTATTTCAAGGCCATGGCAGAGCACTCCATATGCCAGCCGGGCCTGATGTTCCCCCATTGCGTGTGGTAGGATATTCCTTTTTTCAGCTCATTAAGGGTTGATCTTTTGAGAAGCGTGAAATCCCGAGGATTCTCCTTTTCGTATTGGTCCAGGGCAACAGTCTTACCAAGTCTGATCTTTTCCAGGTCGATTCTGGACAGCTTGCCATAGTCCTTGAAACGGGAGATGTCGAAATAGATTGAACTGAACATTTCATACGCGTATCCCTTCTCGAGCAACTTCTGAGTCAGTTCGATCATGTCGTCCACATGCTCACTCGCCCTCGGATACTTAGTAGCCTTCTGGATGTTCAAGACATCAAGATCCTCCATATACGACTGATAATATCTCTCCGTAAAATCCTTTAAAGAAATACCGGCCTTTTCGGCACCTTCAATGGTCCTGTCATCCAGATCCGTGACATTCATGATATGGACCACCTGATAGCCTTTGAACTCCATATAGCGCCTGATAAGGTCTGAAAGCAAAAAACGCCTGCACTGGCTCAGGTTGGTAAGGTGACATAGGGTGGGCCCGCAGGAGTAAATGGTTACGCGGTTTTCTTCAATGGGAATGAACTCCTCCTTTTTCCGGGTCATAGTGTTGAAGATGCACAGGCCTGACTCCCTTTTGGTCACAAAAAGAGGTGTGCTCAAGTATCTCTCACCACCGTCGGGAAAGAGGACAACGATCCTGCCTTTTGTTTTTTCCCTGGCAAGCCGGAGGGCGGCGGCCATGGCTGCCCCCGAACTCATGCCGGCAAAGATGCCCTCTTTCTTGGCAAGCAAACGCGATGTTTGATAAGCCTCTTCGTCATCAATATGTATGATTCGGGCCAGCCTTTCTTTTTCGAAAATGCCCGGCCGATACGATTCTTTCATATTCTTCAGGCCCTGAATCTTGTGACCCAGATAAGGTTCAACCCCGACAATCTGCACCTCAGGATTAAGTTTTTCGAATCGCCTGCTAAGTCCCATCAGGGTGCCTGTAGTACCCATGGTAGCCACAATCACGTCTAACTTGCCGTCTGTCTGCTCAAATATCTCCATGGCCGTTCCATTGAAATGGGCCATCCAGTTAGCTTCGTTGTTGAACTGATCTGCGAGCCAGTATTTTTCAGGCTCTTCCCTGATTAGCCTGTAAACGTATTCTATGGCCCCATCGGTCCCAAGGTGAGCGGGTGTGAATCTTATCTCCGCTCCCAAAGCCGTGAGGATTTTTGCCCGCTCTTCGCTGACTGATTCCGACATGGTAAGCATTACACGGTAGCCTTTTACTGCGGCTACAAGAGCAAGACCTATACCGGTGTTGCCACTAGTGGCCTCGAGAATGATTTTGTCTTTTGTCAACTCTCCTTTTTTTTCAGCTTCTAAAATCATATGCAGTGCAGGTCTGTCCTTTACTGAACCGCCCGGGTTAAAGAATTCGAGCTTGGCCAGTATCTGCACGTGCTTATTCGGGTTGAGCCTCTTGATCCGCACGAGAGGAGTATTGCCAATCTGGTCAAGGATGCTACTGTGTTTTACGTCCATTCGTTTTGTCTCGATTAATGGCTTTAAAAGACCGGGAGAAAATGCCAGTGAATCCTATAAAAATATATTTCAATATGCAACCGGAATGAGATGAATGCAGCAATTTTGAGCCTGGATCACATCCAAGGACACAATAATATCCCGTCAGATCGGCGCTCCGGATAGATAGTGATACGAGCCCCTTGACCTATTCCTACAATCTTGATATGTTTTAACGTTTTCTTTTAGGCGGCACTGCCTGGCAGTGCGTTTTTCAAATATTGCTGCAACCCGCAAAAATACTACATGGTGCGCGAACTGACATTGTCTTTTTCGCCAATCTCAACGTCAGATAGAAGTCTTGATCTTACTTGATTTTGACGAAAAACCCTGGCTTTCGTTCAGACACTATATATTATTCTGGAATCACCACAGTCGGTCATCTTTGAAGATTGAGAGGCGTTATGAAAATACTGGTTACAGGTGCGGCAGGATTTATCGGTTCAAACGTCGTAGATGGTTATGTCAAGGCCGGTCACGATGTCTTGGGAGTGGACAACCTGTTCACCGGCAAGCGATCCAACGTAAACCCAAAGGCACGATTTTATGAGATGGATGTCCGCTCACCAGAAGTTGCCGCCCTAATTAAAAGAGAAAGACCTGACGTACTGAACCATCACGCTGCGCAGATCAGCGTGCCGGCCTCGGTGTCGGACCCCTTTTTGGATGCGGACATCAACATAAGAGGCCTGCTGAATCTTCTTGAGAGTTCTGTCAGGTATGGAGTCGGGAAATTCATTTTTATTTCTTCAGGGGGCGCCATCTACGGTGAGGCCCCAGAATACCCTACTTCGGAGGCCTGTCAGCCGAGGCCTCTTTCTCCGTACGCCGTGTCCAAGTATTCGTCAGAGCATTATCTTGCCTATTACAAGCACCAGTACGGACTCAATTTCACGACCCTGCGTTATGCCAATATATACGGGCCTCGCCAGATACCGCACGGGGAGGCGGGTGTAGTGGCAATCTTCATGGATAATATTCTAAGAGGAGAGCGGTCAACATTGTATCATTTTCAGGATGATGAAGTGGGCATGATTCGAGATTACTGTTATGTGGCCGATGTTGTAAAGGCGAATCTGAGCGCCGTGGAGAAAGGCGGAGGGGATTTTTTCAATATCGGGACCGGTCTGGGAACAAAGACCCAGGCCCTCTATGAACTCATCTATGAGACCTTCAAACAAGTGAGGCCTGGAATATCGCAAGAGTTGGATATACTAAATAGGCAGATTGCCAGACCGGGTGATGTGCCCAGGAGCTGCTTGACTGTCGAAAAGGCGCGTCGTCTTTTGGGATGGTACCCGGATAATGATCTCAGGCAAGGTATTAATAAGACGTTGGAATGGCGTTTGAACAGGAGCCTCTGAATATCCTGAACGCTTTGGCGGTTCTCTTGGCGCAAGTCCATGTCATAATGTTTTTTAAGCATGCCCCTTGACATTTGACAGCATGGTGTTAGTTTTTTTGAATCAAGATTCTTGTTTTTTGGGCAATGCCCAAGAATTCAGGCCGCTCACTTCATGTTCAGGGGAACACTATCTAATCAGCGAAGTGAGGAGTGAAATTTCAATCAGCCAATTTTTACTAATGTGTCCCCGCTAAATCCACTAAACATCCTCGGAAAGAGGAGAGAATTCACATAGTCTATCTAAAGGAGGTGGTGATTCCTAATCTTTTCGGAAATCGTATTGTGTTTTTTTTGAAATATTTCAAATTTTGGAGGAGATAGCTAAGATGAAAGTAAAACCATTGCATGATCGTGTGATCGTAAAGAGGGTGGAGGAGGAAGAAACAACAAAAGGCGGTATCATCATTCCTGATTCAGCTAAAGAGAAACCCGCAGAAGGTAAAATTGTGGCCGTTGGCAATGGTAAGGTGACCGAGGACG
>JAXHTA010000189.1:0-7323 GCA_034190285.1 Thermodesulfobacteriota bacterium
TTCGCGTGTAAGACGCCGAAATGCCGCCGGGCAGTATCATTCCGGTCAAGAGACCATATTTGTCACGCGTGTACGTGGTCGTCTGGGAAAGGGGGTCGGTGTAGGAAATAATCCTTCCCCTGCTGTCTCGGGTATAATCGTAGGTGCTGGAGAGTGGACTGCTTATCCGGGTTACCTTTCCCATCTTGTTGGTTGTGTAAGTCCAGGTATTTCCACCGGGATCGGTCATGGACGACAGCACCCCTTCCCTGTCATAGCCCATGGTGACCGTCTTTAGTTCCGGATCAGCAACAGAGGTGAGCCAGCCCTGGCCGCTGTAACCCAATGTAATGGTCTCGTTTGACGGATTGGTAATGGTTTTGAGTCGCTCAAGCTCGTCAAAGGTCAACGAGGTGGTCTTGTTCAGAGGGTTGACAAATGCGCTCAGACGGTCATTGCCGTCATAGACAAAGGCCGTCACATTTCCGAGAGGATCGGTGATCGTCTCCAGGTTGTTGTTGTCGTCATAAGTATACCTCGTCACCTTGCCCCTTTCACTGGTCACGGTAAGGATATTATTGTTTTCATCATAGGTATAGGAACGGAACGCCCCGTCAGGATGGGTCAGGGTCATAAGACGTTTATTTGTGTCATAATCGAGAGCCTTTGTGTTATTGAAATGGTCCCTTATGCTGGCCACTGTCCCGTCGGTGTTGTAGGTGAACCTCTTCACTCCTCCGGAGGGATTGGTGATCGTAAATACCAGCCCCATGCCGTTATAAGTGTAGCGCCAGGTCTTACCTGCTCGATCCGTGCGGGTCAGGATATTTCCCGTATTGTTATAAGTCATGCTGATCGAGGTCCCATCCGGGTTATCTACCTCTGTCAGATTATAGAAGGTAAAGTCTCCCTGAATTTGAGGGCTAAAGGTATATATGGTGGTATTGCCTTCGGCGTCCGTATGGGCCGCCCGCTTTCCTGACGGATCATGATAGGTCATGGAAGTGAGATTGCCCAGCCGGTCCGTCAACCCGGTGCGCCTGCTGTTTGTGTCGTACGCCAGAGAAAAGGCATAACCGTCCTCATCCTGGTGCATAAGAAGTCTCTTTTGGTCATCGTGGGTGTGCTGTATTGAATCGGAAAGGGGATTCGTGACCGTGGTAATGCCCTCCTCCGGGGTATCGTAGTCTATGGTAACGGTATTTCCCTGGCTGTCGGTCTGGGTATCAACCCGGCCCTCGCCGTCGAATGTCTGGGTATATCGGGAATTTCCTTCGGCAAGGGTCTTGGATGTCATCAGACCCACAAGGGTTCCCGCCATTGTATAGGTATATGTGGTGGCATTCCCTCTTGCATCCATAAACTCGACAAGATTATCCCCATTATAGGAAAAACCGATGCTGCGGCCGCCCTGGTCCCTGACCTGGATCAGCTTGCCTGAGATATAGGTGAAATCAAGAGTCCGTCCCTTGCCGTCCGACACCTGGCTCAGTTCACTCCCTTCATATGTCAGGGTGTGGGTATTTCCGTTACGATCTCTAATGTTGGTAAGAAAGCCATTGCTGTCAAATGTGAATATCAGGTCAAGGGATGGGTCCATCAGCTCATACTCTGATCCAGACTCAACGAGCTGGTAGACTGTCTGTTCGGGATTCTTGAGGCCCCATTTGCCGCCATCCTCTTCAAATTGGATGATCTTGCCGCGATAATAGATCACGGTGGCCTCATCGCCATCCACCCCCAGCTTGAGATCAAAATTATGCATCCAGTTGTTTCCAAGGGCGCTCGCGGTGTTCCCATCGTCAGTCAGAAGCGAGGCATAATTTCGAGCGAAGGATAGGGGAAGAGGTCCCCCAAGAAAGAGATCCGTTGTGCCGAAGTAAAGCTCGCCAGTAGCAGTGGATATGGGCTCGCCCTTTTCCCCGGCGCCAGGCGTGTTCCCGTTTGAATTTGACTTGGATACGGTTGGTTCAGTACCCTGAGGCTTAAAAACAGTAATCGGCATGCTCGCGACAGATTGATCGCCATTAGAATCTACGACCAACAATTTGGCCGTATAAACACGCTGTCCGTTTTCATTATATTCTCCTAAAGGTGGGTCATAAGTATAAGTAACACTTGTTGTGTAGTATATCAGACTACCATCGCCTCTTACGTCCCATTCCCATCGAACTATGGGGTAACTGCCTATGCCGCCTCAGCCCATAATGTATGTACTAGGCACTGACTTGTCCGTAAAAACGACAGTCAAAGGGGCTTCTCCCTGCCATGGCACTGCGGTAAAACCTGCCTGCAGGGCGAAGCTGTGGGCGGGGAAAAGAGTCATCAAGGCAAGATGACCGGCGAGTACCATGAAGAATACGCTTCCCCTAAGAAAGGAGTTCCGTTGCCCGGCCAAGATGGTCCCTCTGCGCGACATAAAGCGGACCTTTGACCAAAAACCGGCGTATTCTTCAAACATTTTCCTTCTTCATGAAATAAGTGATCTCAAAGCATCTCTTTAACGATGCCTTCTTTAAGCCTCAGGACTTGAGCCCAAGGTCTTTATCAAATTATTGAATCATTTTCATGCTTCCCACAATATCTTCCGTGTCAATTAAGACCGCATTCAGCTTCCCCCTGCTGTCGCCAGGGTTGACCGATATCGTGTTTCCGAGTATATCAAATGTCTTGCCGCTTCTGGAAGGTGATTCGTGTATGTGGCCGTGAAGGGTCAAAGGAGGCTGGGCCCCATCAATGAACTTACGGATGGCCCTGCTCCCCACATGTTCACCGCTGTGGATGATATCCAGCGCCGTGTTGTATGGCGGCGTGTGGGTTACGTATATCGTCTTTGCCGGGGTTGTCTCGGATAAAATCTTGACGAAATCCTCTTCTATGGTCCCGCGTGGGCGAATATCTTTTTCAACATCGACCGCTACTGCCCCGCCTTCGCCGGTAACGAAAGGAGATATGGCCGTTTCCGGAGATTGTTGGTCCGGGTCATCGAATTTTTCCCAGTCCTTGATCCCGAAATGGGTCAGGGGTATGAAACTGTAACCATAGATGAAGCATGTTCCAAAATCATGAAGCCTCATATGCAAATACTTGCAGAGCCCAGCCCGCTCCAGGGACTGCAAGTCCCCTGCACACCCGGAGGCGTCGTAATTGCCCAGCATCAGATATATCTCCGCACTGTTCCTGCTCTTGAAGTTTTCGCAAACCGGCCCTAAAACGCTATTAATGAATTCTCGGTGCCGGGAGGTAAAAGTGTTGACGGATGCGGGCTCTGGAAGGATATCGCCTCCGAAGACTATGGCGTCAACGGATAGTTCTTCTGCAAGGCCGAAGAGGTCGAAAAGCGCCGTAACATTTCCATGGATGTCGGTAACAAAAGTAAACTTCATCTTGAGGTTCTGTCCTGGATCTTACAACATGGCAGCCTGTTAACACACTTGGGGCCAACCTGTCAACCAGTGTGACTCGTCAAGACCTGAATGTCAGGCGGAAAATCGGAATTGCAGTAAGAAAGGAGTCGCCTCCAGAACACATAATCATGCAAATGGTTCGCAATTGACACCTAACCGAAACCCCCTTATACTTATTGCCTAAGGGAAATGAAATTCGTACCCGAATGAAAAACCTGGTTCTCATGAAGACTGTAAAATTAGGGATACACACCAAGGAGAAGATGCAATGAAAAGACTCTTGATTGTATTAGCCGTTTCACTGTCTTTCTTGAGTGCATCATTTGCAGGCGAAAATGCCCTGGAGTTTGTCGAGTCAAATAGCCACATAGGCGAGAATAAGGAAAATATCCGTATAGACGGAATTGTTAAGAATGTGTCCAAGGGAAATCTTCTCAGGGTAAAAATCACTATCGATTTTCTCGACAAAGAGGGCAATCTCATCAAATCGGAGTCCGTCTCCACATCGCCTGCAAAGATACTATCAGGGCAAGAGGCTAGTTATGAAATCACGACGAAATACGATAGCAGAATTGCCCGATATAAGAAGTCTGCCCAATGGAGAAAACTTTACTGACGCAGACTTTTCCGGCCCGAAAAGCAATGTCCCATTTCTGTCGCTGAACCACCTACAATAGCTGACCGGCATCAAGCCCTGCTATTCCGGAGTCAAGCCTTCCCGGAAAGGAGTAAAATGTGGAACTTTTCAAGGACAAGGTAGCGATCGTGACAGGCGGCGCCTCCGGCATTGGGCGCGCACTCTGCGAAGAGCTGGGCAAAGAAGGGACAATGGTCGTTGTGGCGGACGTCAATGCAACAGGAGCAAAACAAGTCTCCTCGGCCGTTTCCTCTGACGGCGGACAGGCGCACGGCACATATCTGGACGTATCACAGGCAGACGATGTACAAAGCCTTGTGGACGAAACAGCCTCCAAGCATGGCCGTCTTGATTTTATGTTTAACAATGCCGGCATTGTCGTAATGGGCGAGGTGCGGGACATGAGCCTCGAACATTGGATTCGCCATGTTAGCGTCAATTTACTGGGTGTTATTCATGGCACTACCGCCGCGTATTCCTTGATGGTCGGGCAAGGGTTCGGGCACATTGTAAACACCGCTTCCCTGGCTGGCCTGACCAGCACTCCGACACTTACCCCTTATACTGCGACCAAACACGCCGTTGTTGGTCTCTCGACCGCACTGAGGGCGGAGGGGGTCGATTTGGGCGTCAGGGTAAGCGTGGTTTGTCCGGGATTCGTCCAGACAGGGATGCTTGACGCACCTGTGCTGAAGGCAAGTATAAACGAGCTTATCTCCAGGTTGCCTGCAAGGGCGATACTGGACCCAACAAAGGCCGCCAGAATCATCCTGAAAGGGGTGGCCCGCAACCGGCCAGTCATAGTCTTTCCTTTCTACGCCCGTATCCTCTGGTGGCTACACCGCCTCCACCCGGCCATATCAGCCTTTTGGGCCAGCAGGACAATTCGGGACTTTCGGACTATACGAGAATGACGGGTTGGACAGCAAAGGCAATTGGTGATGAAGACCAGGCACCTCCATCCCTGGAACGTTTCCTTTCATGAGGCAATGGAGATTCAGAGGGCCCTTCGCCCTCAACTCATTTTCCCAGTCCTGTCCGACAAAATAAGCATAGTGGCCGGAGCAGATGTTTCTTGCTCCAAAAAATCCAATGCCATTTGGGCCGGAGTAGTGGTCTTGAGTTACCCTGGGCTCGTGAAAGTGGAGGAGAAGTGCGCCAAAGGTGTAACAGATTTTCCCTATATTCCGGGTCTTCTGAGTTTTCGGGAGATCCCCGCCATTCTCAAGGCCGTTGATATGCTTGAAATAGAGCCAGACCTGTTTTTTTGTGATGGTCAGGGCATCGCTCATCCAAGAGGTTTGGGGCTGGCTTCCCACCTTGGACTATTGATTGAAAAACCAACCATCGGTTGTGCGAAGAAGCACCTGGTGGGCGAGTATTCCGAAGTGGGTCAGCGTAGAGGTCAGTACAGCCTGTTATTTCATAAGGGCCGTGAGATCGGTGCAGTGCTTAGGACAAGAACCGGCGTGAAACCGCTTTTTATTTCTTCTGGATACGGGCTCACAACAACAGACGCTATAAGAATGGTTCTTGATTGCGGCGGGAGTTATAGAACACCTGAACCAATCCGAATGGCCCACCTATTGGTTAACCGGCGCAGACGAAGTGAAGAAGTTTTTCAATCGGTCTTTGGATATTCAGTTTAGAAATTCACGTTTCCCGGCGTTCTTGGAAAGGGAATGACGTCCCTGATGTTGGATAGACCGGTCACGAATTGAATAAGGCGTTCAAATCCAAGGCCAAAACCAGCGTGGGGAGTAGTACCGAATTTCCTCAGTTCCAGATACCACCAATAATCATCCGGGTTGAGGTCCAGCTCCTTTAACCTTAAAAGCAGAGTATCGTGGTCATCTTCGCGCTGGCTTCCACCGATGATCTCTCCGATCTTGGGCACCAGCACATCCATGGCGCGCACCGTCCTTCCATCTTCATTCAACTTCATGTAAAAAGGTTTGATCTCCTTGGGATAATCTACAAGAACAACCGGCCCCTCAAAGACCTTTTCGCAAAGGTACTTCTCGTGCTCAGACTGTAGATCTTTCCCCCAGTTTACGGGGAACTCGAACTTTTCCTTACTCTTTGACAGAATCTCAATGCCCTCAGTGTACGTCAGGCACTCAAAATCCTGTGTAGCCAGGCTCTCAATGGTCTCGACAACCGAGGAATCAATAAAGCGGTTGAAGAAAGCCATGTCCTCTTTGCAATTTTCCAGCAAAAAGACAAATATATACTTCAGAAAATCTACGGCAAGAGCTATATCCTCTTCGAGATCGCTAAAAGCCATCTCCGGCTCAATCATCCAGAATTCGGCCAGGTGGCGCGAGGTATTTGAATCTTCAGCCCTAAAGGTCGGCCCGAACGTGTATACATCTCCCATGGCAAGGGCATAAATTTCTGCTTCGAGCTGACCGCTGACGGTCAGGTTGGCTGGAACACCGAAGAAATCCTTGGAAAAATCGGTGCGACCTCCTCTCTTTGGAACCTGATCAAGGTCAAGACTCGTCACCCTGAACATCTCTCCGGCACCCTCGCAGTCGCTCCCGCTGATGATTGGTGTGTGGATATAAATGAAGCCCCTTTCCCTAAAGAAGGTATGAATGGCATAGCTAGCGGCATTCCTTATCCTCGCAACGGCACCGAAGGTGTTGGTTCTGGGCCGCAAATGGGCGATAGTTCGCAAGAACTCAAAGGAATGTCGCTTTTTCTGAAGTGGATAGACGGCTGGGTCCGCCCATCCCAGGACTTCGATTTCCGATGCGTGAAGCTCCAAATTTTGCCCTTTTCCGGGGGATGAAGCCAGGGTCCCCTCGGCCCTAATCGAACAGCCTGCCTGTAGTTTCAGGACCTCTGTCCTGTAATTGGTCAGTTTATCATCCGCTATGACCTGGAGACTGTTTAGACAGGACCCATCGTTGACTTCGACAAAAGAAAAGCCTCCTTTTGAATCTCTCCTCGTCCTGACCCAACCCATTACGACAAAATGGGCGCCCATTTCCTGTGAAGAAAGGACTTTTTCGATCCTGGTCCTTTTCAAAATCAATTACCTTCCGTTCTCCCTCAACCCAACCTGACCTTCCCCCCATCAGAGAAGATGAATTAGGAAGAGGTGTATGTATCTATATGGTGTTCACTCCAAGACACTGGGTCGCCAGCTGATGGGCGATTTCATCCCGCCTTTTTTTCAAATTCGGCCATAAAATCCACCAAGGCCCTAACGGCCTCGATGCCAGTGGCGTTATAGATGGAGGCCCGGCAGCCGCCTACTGAACGATGACCTTTCAGCCCTCCCAGGCCCTG
>JAXHTA010000019.1:0-17332 GCA_034190285.1 Thermodesulfobacteriota bacterium
ACAACTCGAAAGGAAAGTACGATGACAGAAATGGGATGTCAACTTCCGGATTACAATCCGCCATCTGCTGAAATAAAAGATATCCTTGCAAGTTCCAGGAAAATCGCGGTTGTGGGCCTATCCCCCAAAGGGGAAAGGGACAGCAACAGAGTCGCCAGATATCTCATGGAAAACGGCTATGAAATCATTCCGGTGAATCCGGGTCAGAAGGAGATATTGGGTAAAAGGTGCTACAGGACCTTAAATGAGATTCCTTTTGAGGTGGATGTGGTAGACTTGTTCCTCAACCAGGCACGAGTCCCCCCCGTAGTAGATCAGGCCATAGAGATAGGCGCAAAGGTCATCTGGATGCAGTTGGGCGTTATCCATAACGAGGCAGCTGAAAAGGCCCGAAAGGCCGGGATTCAAGTGATCATGAATCTGTGTATCAAACAGGAGCATGAGAAGACGATATCTCATGAGAAGTGATAAGGATTTATTCGAGGTCATGGATAATCCTGGCATTGGTATTCTTGTTCACCCTAACGTTGCACAAAATTTGAGTTCAAAACGCTTTGGATTAGGTCGGCAAGGGACGTCTAGACATTTTCAGGGGTGAAAGCGTATTAAACATACGGTGAAATTCTGAAAATGGCATAACGTTTCTTGATGGCCTTATATAAAGCGAGCGTAACGTCTTTGGGCCTAAGATTTATGCAATGTTAGGGTTCATGTTGTCCAACGAAATTTTGAGCTATATGGTGGATGAGCCTAGGGCTGGAAAACTCTTGCTTGGTGATTCCAGGGTCCTGCGATTGCTAATGATCTTAGTCCTTGGATATGCCGGTATAGTGTGCTTCGCACTGTTCTTTTCAGACAACATCATTTTTCATCCGCTGCCGGCATCGTATCAAGACTGCCGGGAAATTGTCAAGATCCCAACAGCAGACGGGGCCAGAATCTCCACACTGTATTTTGACAACTCTGATGCCCACTTTACGATCCTCTACAGCCATGGTAATGCAGAGGATATCGGTGACATCCGCCCGATCACAAAGGCCTTGTCAAACCATGGTTTTTCCGTATTGGCGTACGACTACAGGGGATATGGCACTAGCGACGGAAAACCCTCCGAGAACGGTGTATACCAGGATATCGAAACCGTGTATAGCTATATGGTGAACGAGATGAAAATACATCCTCGCACTATCCTTGGCCTCGGCCGTTCCCTAGGCAACGGGCCGTCGATCCATTTGGCGTCCGTTAAAGAACTGGCCGGTATTATCCTGGAGAGCCCATTTGTTTCCGCTTATCGTGTCCTTACCAGGTTTCCTTTAATCCCCTTTGACAAGTTTCGCAATGGAGCCACAATACAGCGCGTGACATGTCCTGTCCTGGTAATCCATGGAGACAACGACAGGATTATTCCTTTCTGGCACGGAAAGGCGATATTCGAAAGGGCAAATGAGCCCAAATTGAGTCTATGGGTCAAGGGAGCCGGACATTTTGACCTCATGGAGATAGCCGGTTCCCACTACTGGGGGGCCATTTCGGATTTGTTGAAAATCGTTGAAGATCACGGGTCAAATCTTTGATTGCGGTTGACTTACGCATGGAGCCTTGTTAATTACAGATCATGTCCAGACCACTTAGAATAGAATTCCCAGGTGCATGGTATCATGTTATGAACCGTGCCAGGACAGGGCAAGAGGCCTTTCCCGCCAGAGAGGATTATGCAGGCTTTATTGAACTTCTCATGGATGTATCTGAGATTTTCAACATGCGGGTTGCGGCTTATTGCCTGATGGCCAACCATTATCACCTTCTGATTCAGACCCATGATGCAAATTTATCCAGGTGTATGAGGCATATAAATGGGGTCTACACCCAGCGATATAATGCAAGAAATGGGAGCGACGGCGCATTATTCAGGGGAAGATACAAGGCGATTCTTGTTGATGGAGACTCGTATTTATTAGAGCTTGTCAGATATATACACAGGAATCCATTAAGGACCGGCATAACCGACAAGTTGAAAGATTATACATGGAGCAGCCATAAGGCCTATATGTCCAAAACCAAGAGATGGGAATGGTTGCACAAGAACTACATACTGGATATGTTTTCTAGGGAAAAAGCGTTGCAGACTGCGGCTTATAGAAAATTTGTCGCAATTGAGGATTCTCAAGAGCTAATACGTTTTTACTCAAAGACGAATATATCGTCTATATTAGGCAGTGAAGAATTTATTAAGTGCGTAAAAGACGTGTTTTCTAGAAAAAGGAAGGAAAAGGAGATCCCTGAATCAAAGCAGCTATGTCCGGATATAGAAGATATAAAAAGAGTAATATGCAGCTATTACGGGATTGAAAAGGCGGAGCTGGAAGAGACCAGGAGGGGTGTGGAGAACGAGGCGCGTGATCTTGCCATTTATCTTACAAGATATATCCGTAGTGAGCGTTTAAAGAAGATAGGTGAGGAATTCAATTTAAGCAATTACAGTTCTGTGAGCAATGCAGTCAGCAGGACAAAAAGAAGGTTGAGAATCAATAAGTTCAAAAAGAGTTATCGCCAAATCCTGGATTCACTATAATTAATGATGGTCTCGCAAAAAAGTCAGAAGACACCATTTCTTGTCATTCCAGCAAAAACCAAAAGCGAGTAAATTTAACCAGTTCTGGACGCCGGATCAAGTGCGGCGTGACGGTTTTGGGGTTACTTACGCAAGCATCAAAAGTGGGCAATCAAAGATTTGACCCTTAAGCCTTATGCAATGAAGAGAAATAGCTACAAGATTTACAGTACGCCAAATGTCCGTGTGATATTGATAGCATCGGGAGGTGATAATCAGTTGCCTGCCGCAAATGCTTATCTGATTGATGATGCTGTCTTGACATTGATAGATACAGGATGTCTCTGGCCGGATGCGGAAAGGCTGTTTGTTCAGACCTTTAGTGCATTGGGGCGTGATATCGCTGATTTAGAGAATATTATCATTACTCATGGTCACGGTGATCATTACGGTTTGGCAAAAAGACTGTCCAATCTCTCAGGGGCTAATGTCTATATCCACAAAAATGACATACACAAGGTTACTGGCACAAGAGTAAAGGAGTTTAATGCAGATTTTCCTTCAATGCGCAAGTTCTTATTGGGAATGGGCATGACCGGGTGCGAGATTGATGATACCCGCGATACGGTAAACAGTTTCAGTCGTTCTATCGAGCAGCTGGAAGATGTTGAACCTGTTGATGATGGATACGTTTTCAGGCTCGGAAAGTCCTGCATGAAGGTAGTTCATTGCCCCGGCCACACACCGGGGAGCAGCTGCTTTTACGATATAAACGGCGGTACACTGTTTACCGGTGATTGTCTGCTGCCGGAGCAGGTATCTAATGCATTGATTGATCCTGTTTTTGAAAAACTAGGTGCTTATAAAAGCTTGGCTAGTCAGCTGTCTTCTCTTAAGAAGGTAAAAGGACTTCCGGTGAACTTGGCGTTTCCTGGGCACGGAGGTGTCCTTGACGATACCCGTTTTGAAGTTGACAATGCCCTCCGCTATTTTCAGGAGCTCAGAGAAGATGTAATCAGATTGATCGGAGATCAAGAAATTGCCCCGGCTGATATCGCACGGCGAATTGATTCGACACTGACCGGGCTTAATCTTTATGTCAAGATGTCTGATGTGCTTGGAATGCTTGAGATCCTGGCGGAAGAAGGTCTGGTAGAGTCGTCGGTTTATAACGGAGGCATGATCTTTAAAAAGAAGCAATTTTAGTTCCGGACGTGTCAGTCGCGTTGAAAGCTTATATCGCGTGTTGAGCCGAGATCGTGCCTTGTGCTTAGAGGCATATTTAAGGCCGCCTTGAGTCCTCGCCGAGACCTCGTCGGGCAGACGTTACTGTTCCGGAAAATCCCCCTTTTCTTGAAGGATGGCGTGTAAGGGGGTTTTTTTATGCAGCAAGGTGACGGAATGCTCCCGTGTGAATGGAAGTGCTTCGCCTTTACAAGCCGGTCAACACATGGTAGAGTCTTCAGGCTAATTGTTAAAGATGTGGAAAAGGCGGGCAACCAGGTAGTAAGGCCACATTTGAAGGCAAATAAACAGGGGTGGAACGTCTGTTCTTGATCCCCGAAATATTCCAATATATTCTTACGGTTGATTCCAACTTGCAGGGACGTCCGCCTTGATATAGACGGAAACACATGCTATTGTTGAAACACGAAATTGATGAAAAGAGGAGATAGAGGATGACCGAAAATGGTTCTGTGAAAATGGCTGAGGGGACATTCACCGAAGAACTCATCGAAGAAATGCGCCAGAAGAAAGGCCTGAAATTAAGGGTAGAGAATGCCCTTTTTAATGAAGAGGTTACCAAAGGGGCTGTCAGGAGATTTGTTGACGGGATAGGCGATGTCAATCCGTTATACAGGGATCAGTCCTATGCGGCAAAAACCCGGTACGGCAGTGTTGTAGCGCCCCCTTCATTTGTTTTCAGCGTTCTGGCCGGTGTGCAGTTCGGCTGGAGAGGACTGGCCGGGTTCCATTCCGCAAGTGAAATGGAATTCTATAAACCTATGAAACTCAATGACAAGATCCGGCCTGAGGAGACCTTCAAGGATTTTGAGGGTCCGAAGGCCAGTCAGTTTGCCGGCCGAATGGTGTTTGACTATTTTGAAGACAAGTATTTTAATCAGAACGATGAGATGGTATCAAAGGTCATCAGACTAGTTATCAGGACTGAGAGACAAGCCGCCAGAAAAAAAGGAAAATACAAACAAATTGAACTCCCCCACCCCTGGACTGATGAAGAACTGAAGGCTCTGGAGGAGGAGGTCCTTTCAGAAGAAATCAGAGGGGCGAATCCCCGTTATTGGGAGGATGTAAATGTGGGCGATGACTTGAAGCCTGTCGTCAAGGGTCCATTAGGATTGACGGATATTGTGGCCATGTGCGTGGCCGGCCTTGCACCCGCAAAACTGATGGCCCATGGTGCCTCCTTGCGCGAGTATCGCAAGAAACCTGCATGGGCGTTCCGGGATATAAACACCCATGCGCTGGAACCCATTTATGCGGTCCATTACAATAAGCAGGCCGCAAATGCTATGGGCGTGCCCTTTTCGTACGATGTCGGGACACAAAGACATTGCTGGCAGATTCACCTTTTGACAAACTGGATGGGTGACGACGGCTTTCTAAAAAGGTCCAAGGCCGAATACCGAAAGTTTGTTTGCCTGTCCGAAGCGGTAAGGATTTCAGGGAAGGTGACCAAGAAATATACTGACGAAGAAGGTGAGTTCTGTGTTGATGTTGAAACCCATGCCATTAATCAAAGGGGGGAAGATGTGATGCCTGGGGAGGGGACGATAGCCTTGCCTTCAAGAGAGAAAGACTTGAATCCCATAGCCAAACGGTTGGGTTGACGCCGTTTTGTTTCAAGAGACGATAATCATGAAACCTGCTATTATTGTGATTGATATGCTCAAGGATAGCGTTACCCGAGATCCATCCTCGCAGATGGCCAGGGAGGCAAGAAACATAGTTCCAAAGATACAAGAGCTTTTGGGCATTGGCAGGAAATACGGATTTCCCATTGTTTTTGCCTGCGACAGTTTCAGAACGGACGATTTTATATTTAAAGGAAGGGGCAAACCAACTGCTATTGCCGGGACAGAGGGTGCAGAGATTATAAATGAACTAAGACCTCATAGAAACGAGATTATTCTGAAAAAAAGGCGGTTGAGTGCCTTCTTCAGGACAGATCTGGACCTCACCCTGACGAGGCTGAAAGTCGATACCATTGTCCTGAGTGGGATTACCACCCAGTTTTGTGTCTTGGCTACTGCTTTTGATGGAATATCCTCTGATTTTAGCGTTATTATGGTCAAGGATTGTTGTACGTGCCACCGTGCGGACTTTAACGATATGTTAATGGGGATGTATCAAAACACTGTCCTCTACCCCCTGTTAAGAGTAATGGAAATCCATGAACTGAAAGAAGAGTTAGAATGTGGATCCCAATCCGACTACAGTTTTTCTGGAACAATATAATCATGTGTGTAAAGGCTAACACAAAGCCTATTAGTATACTCAGGCCGCTTCCTATAAGAGTGAGGGGTTTGGGCACGGGTGAGCATGCAAACCGCTGAATGCTCGCCGTAGTAACAAGATAAGAGGAGGAGGAGATGACGGATAGACTGGTAATCGGTGTATCGGGAGCCACGGGCTCTGTCTATGCAGTCCGTATGCTGGAGGTTTTAAAGGAAGCAGACATTGAAACTCATATTATAATTTCTGAGGCAGCACAAAGAACTATTTTGCTGGAAACTGATTACGCACTTGATTATGTTAAAGGACTGGGCGACCATGTTTATGATATTGACAACGTGGGTGCGGCCATCGCCAGCGGTTCATTCGAGACGATGGGTATGATTGTTGTGCCATGTTCTATAAAGACGTTATCGGGCATCGCCAACTGCTTTAATACAAATCTTCTAATCAGGGCGGCTGATGTTACTCTGAAAGAGAGAAGGCCGCTTGTTTTGCTAGTCAGGGAGACGCCTTTCCACAAGGGCCATTTCCGGTTGATGGTTCAGGCATCGGATATGGGTGCTATAATATCCCCTCCCATTCCCAGCTTTTACAAACGGCCCAAGACTATTGACGATATCGTAAATCAAACGGTGGGAAGGGTTTTGGATATCTTTGACATAGAATTAGATCTATTCAAGAGATGGTCAGGGGAGGATGGAGATAGGGCAATGAAGCTTCTGGATGAGGAGCGGGAGCGCAGATGATTTATTTTGGATTAGCGGGTTCTGAAAATCCACGTGTTATTGAGCGGGCAGGGAAAAGCCGTTGATAAGTAGAGAGATTCCGGCTGGGCTGAGGGGGAGGCGTTCAAGAATAATACTGCTGTTTGCAGGATGTGTTGTCTTTCTTTGTACGCACATCCCTGTTGAGGTCTGTGCTGTTGTGGATTTCACACGACTTATTGGCTCCAATGCCGGGTCCATGGGCCGTGGAGGCACTGCCATTGCGATTGGTGATGACCCAAGCAATATGACTGTTAATCCGGCACTTATAGGCGAAACCGAAGGCAATGCCCTTGACGTTAACCTGCTCTTCATATTCAAAGATTTTGATTTCACATACACGGGTACTAATGACAATTCATATACATCTACTGACAAAGACAGGCTCTTGATCGCTCCCGGCATCAGCTATGCTCACAAAATCGAGAATTCTCCTCTGTCATGGGGGCTTACCATGACTGCCGTTGATGCGGTTGCCACTGACTATTCCATGCAATCAAAGAATTTCGGTCCCGTAAACGGGTTTTCTGAGATCATACATTTCTTATTCGGGCCTTCCGTAGCCTATGATGTAAACCAACGTTTTTCTGTCGGGATACGCCTGGGGATCGACTACGCCTGGATGGACTTAAGGATGCCCATGGGTCTGGCCTATCTCGATATCGGTCAATGTGACGGTCTTGGGCTTTCAGCCTCGGCAGGTCTTTTGTACAAGCCTAGAGAGAATTTGAGTTTCGGGCTGTATTGTGAGAGCCCTACGCTTATGAATGATCTGGAATCTAAGAACGCAGATGGTTTTATAGGGATGGCGACGCCCTTGGGCGAGATGAACTTCTCCAATCTCGACGTGACAGTGAATGATGTAGAATTCCCTCTGAATTTCGGTTTTGGGGTTGCCTATAGACCGTCTCCGGGGTGGCGACTTAGCGCTGACTTGAAGTATTTCGATTGGGATACCAGATGGGAAGAGATGGAAGTGGAATTTAGCGGCGCCGGGGCCACGGCCATGGACGCAGCTGGAATCCCCAGAACACTGAAGATGCCTGTCCATGTTGATGACCAGATCACTTTCGGCTTTGGAGCGGAATTCCTTTTGAGCGAGATGTGTGCTTTGTCGGCTGGCTACCACTATGGGGACAACGCCATGACAGATAACTACCTGCTGCCATTCATACCTGCCACCATAGAACATACTCTCACTTGTGGCTTTTCCTTTATGCCTACAAAAAATATAAAGCTAGGGATATCCTACATATACTCGATCTTTGACAATCCGAGTTCCAGCGCATACCATGCTTATGACAAGTCCCTTGAGATGCAGTTAGGGCTTCCTCCGGGGGCTCTGAATAGCGAATTCAACAACGTTGAAACTGATTGGATCGCACACAATATCCAGATCACGATATCCTTTTACTGGTAGGATAGAGCTTCTATCGGCCAGAATCTTGGGAAAAAGCCCACATCCAGGGAACATCATATTTTGGTCCTTCGCAATAAGGCCCGTGTGTCACTGATCAGTTCATGTCTGTTTCACAGGGCTGGAATATTCCAAGGAAGAATGGAGGGATACATGGCTACTAACAGGAATATCAGTTCAATTGAAGAGGCCATCAAGGATATCAGAGAAGGAAAGATGGTTATCCTTATGGATGATGAGGATAGGGAAAATGAAGGAGACCTTACAATTGCGGCAGAGAAGGTAACGCCTGAGGCAATCAATTTCATGGCCAAACATGGAAGAGGTCTCATATGCCTGTCCCTTACGGCCGAGAGAGTCGAAAAGCTGGATCTTCAGATGATGACTCAGAGAAACAGATCCATGTTCGGAACCGGGTTTACCGTCTCTATAGATGCAAAGGAAGGCGTCACATCTGGTATGTCAGCTTTCGATAGAGCGACTACGATTCTGACTGCTGTGAAGTCGGATGCCAGGGCGGAAGATCTTGTTCGTCCGGGCCACATCTTTCCGCTTAGGTCCCTAAACGGGGGTGTACTCAAGAGGGCAGGCCAGACCGAAGGATCGGTTGATCTGTCAAGGTTGGCTGGCCTGTATCCCGCAGGAGTAATATGTGAGGTCATGAACGATGACGGAACCATGGCCAGGCTTCCGCAACTATTGGAATTCAGCCAAAAATTTGGCCTGAAAATCGTCACTATTGCAGATCTGATTAAGTACAGGTTGGAAAAGGAAGTCTTGATTAGCAGGATTGGAAAAACGAAGTTGCCTACGGATTTTGGAGACTTTGATTTAATCGCATACAAGAACGATGTCGATGCCATGACGCATATTGCTCTGACCATGGGTGACGTAAGTGGCGACGAGCCTACACTGGTTAGAATGCATTCTCAATGCCTGACCGGCGACATATTTCGTTCCAAGCTGTGTGATTGTGGTACCCAGTTGTTTTCAGCTATTGAAAAGATCTGCACTGAAGAAAGAGGGATAGTGGTCTATATTAAGCAAGAGGGGAGAGGCATTGGATCCTCTAACCAGAGCATAGACCATGGTCTACGCGATAGAGCCCCGAATGATGAAAGAACCAATGAAAGGCCGAGCTTTGGGCACGATCTTCGTGATTATGGTGTTGGGGCTCAGATACTACTGGATTTGGGCGTAAAAAAGCTAAGATTAATGACCAACAACCCCAAGAGAATAATAGGACTAAGGGGATATGGTCTTGAAATAGTCGAACGGGTTCCTCTTTAGAAATCCTTGCAGAGGATAACGGATGAATGTAAGGCAGTTCCGATATTCTGAGGACAACTTAGGCTACCTGGTATACGGCAATACAACCGCCATTGCCATTGATGGGGGTGCAGTGCGGAATATCGTCTCTTTTGTCCGCTACAACAACCTTAAACTTGCCTGTGTCGCCAATACCCATTCCCATATGGATCATACCTCAGGAAACAGAGCGTTGCTTGAACAGACAGAAGCTGCATTTATACCCATAAACACTCTTGTAAGAAAGGGAACCATCGAAATTGACGGAGAAGTAATCCGCGTATTGCATACTCCCGGACATACTGCCGATTCTTTATGTTTCCATCTTGACAACATCCTTATTTCAGGCGACACTCTTTTTAATGGAAAGGTCGGGAGATGTTTCACCGGCGATTCGTATGGTTTTCTCAAATCCATAAAAACCATTTTGAATCTCCCCAAAGAGACTATTATCTATGGTGGCCATGACTATGTGGAAGAATACATGGCCTTTGCAAGAAATTTGGAACCGGATAACATCTATATTGACACGTACTTGGCGAAGTATCGTCCGGGTCATGTCTTCGCGTCATTGAAGGATGAACTGAGGGTTGATCCGTTCTTACGTTTCAATGATGAAAGAATTATCTCCGTTCTTGACAGAAAGGGGCTTCCGACAAGAACCGAAAGTGATAGGTGGAAATCTCTGCTATCGCTTATGTGATCTTTTGGAATTGCACAATGTTCTGTGGCTCTGCAAGATATGGGCTGGAAAATCAGCACGTGGCTGGGGCATTCCCGTCAGTGCCTCTGTTCTTGGACCTCGATGAGAAATCTTGGTTTTTGATCAGACATCGAGTTAGGAAAGGAGGTATGACGAACAATACCACATTGGCACCTCATTTGCGGGATTACGGAACAGGTAAGAATTTAGCCTTTTGAAAATAAGGCGCTTTGACCTGTGGGTGTCTCTCTTGGCGAAACCGCATAACAGAAACTTCATAGCTCGTGGCACGCCCCCTGGGCTATAAAGAGGGGTTTGCCTTGGGCATAACAGGGAGAAGGCGGTGGTGAGGCTGTCCTGCGCTGGATTTGTGGCCAATCTACCTTTCAATAAAAGGAGGATAGTATATGCGGCTTTGCCAAAAGAGACGCCCATAGGTCCGTAAGCAGCCTACATTTGTTTCAAAGGTCTTAAGTGTTACCAAAACCGTTCAAAAGAAAAGGAGTCGAATATGAAAAAAACGGCTGTTTTGGTTTTTAGTATCGTATCCTGTCTTTTGTTAATTTCTTATAGCCTTGCGGAAATGCCCGGAGCGGACCCGAAGGCGTTGTGGGATTACATTACCAATGACTCACCATACAAAGAGTGGTCATTTTGGTCTGACCACCAGGGAATGCAGCCCGGCCGGGCACCCCATGGTCCCTTGCATAAGGTATATGTAAACGACCAGGCCCTGAATTCTTCCCGCCCACCTGTGAAATATGGCTCAATTGTCGTCAAAGAAAACTATAGCAAATCAGAAGCGCTTAAAGCCATAACTGTTATGTATAAAATAGATGGCTACAATCCCAAAGACGGCGACTGGTTTTGGGTGAAGTACTCACCTCAGGGTGAGGCAAAACCTTATGGTAAACCTGCTGGATGCGTAGGCTGCCATGGGACTAGAGCCAAGAACGACTTTATTCTGGTACATGAATTTCAATAGTCTTCATTTCCGAAACGGTCTTGTTCTCTTGTAAGAATTTGGCCTTTTGAAAATAAGACGCTTTGACGAGCTTACATTTGTTTCAAAAGGCTAAAGCGTTACGTTCTCTTGAAATTCTTTCAGGTTATTGTGCTTACTATTCATCCTATCATCCAGTCATCAGCTATATTATTGGCGATTTACGTATTGTATCTTGGAATACAACGCTTCCGTTTCCTTAGTTTTCATCAGAAGGTAGTTTTTCCGTGGAAGCGGCATGCCGTGCTGGGCCTCCTTTCCCTGGGCCTTTTGTTGGGGGGCATTGCAGGAGGGATGCTACTTGTTTATGTATACTGGCACGGGATTCTCATAACGGGAATCCACGGTACAATTGGACTCGTGATGGTCCCGCTTCTAATCTTTGGCATGGTCTCCGGTCTATACATGAACAGCCGCAAGAAAAGACGCAGGTTGCTTCCCCTGATTCACGGGTTAAATAACGTCATGATTCTGGCGCTTGCGTTGGCACAGATTATGACCGGATCGGATGTATACAGGGGCTTTGTTTTAGGCGGCTGATAGTTTTAGATTCGTGTGATCAGGCGTTCACGGTTGACTGAAAGCTAACCGCACAGGATGACAATTCTTCCTCGCAGTGTGAATTCCCTTGCTAAACGATGAATGGGACTTTTCAAAGAAGAACTCATTCAATACCAGAAAGGAAACAAGAATATGCAACATCAGAATCCCGACAAGGTTTCCCTTGTTAAGGCCTTTGAATTTGCGCTCAACCAAGAAGAAACCGGGAAGTCTTTTTTTGCTGGTTCGCTTCAACGTATGGGTATAGGGGCGGCAGTTGCTGCGTTTAAGAAGTTGATTAATGAAGAAGAAAAACACATAGAATTCATAAAAGCGATTCTTGTGGATTTGAATGAACACGAAGAGATTGCGCCCTCTACGCTGGCGGCAGATGACCGGGCGAACTCCGTCAGTTTTTTCGATGCCAGGGCGAAAGCGGAGTTTTTGGAGAAGTGTCTTGATGAATCTATGATTCCGGATGTCACGGTCTTTAACGTGGCCTACCTTATTGAAAGAGACCTGAGCGAATTCTATACTCGGATGTCGGAGAACACAGATAATCCGGGGGCAAGAGACGCCTTCGCAATGCTTGCCCGATGGGAAAAGGGGCACGAACAATTCTTCAAGGACTACCGCGACAAGCTTTCCGGAGTATATTCAAAGATGCCGTGGGGCGGATAAAACAAGGGCGTCTATCTGTGAAATATGAAGGCGGTACTCCCTGTCAGGATAATAACAAGCCAATCGCTGCCGGACGTCATCCTTATGTCATAGAGCCGGCCCTTTCTTCAGCTCTATAATAATGAGAGCTGTTATTCCTTTGACGTGTTCTTGGCCTTCTTTTTCATCACCCCGGTGACCTCCTTTGTTTTCCCAAGCTCTATCCATATTGTCAAGGCCTTATCGAACTCCTTCATTTTTTCATAGACCCTCGCTCTGCCTTGCTTATCACCTACTTGCCTGAAACAACGAAGCGCATCCGCATAAAACTTTCCGTCACTATAAGTCCTGGCAGCCAAAATAAGTTCATTCGCATTTTTATAGGTCTTGCCTCCTTAGAGATAGTCATCATTTCGCGTACACACACGCACAGCTTCTTCTGTTCTGTTAGCCTCAAACAGATACTTCACGGCCTTGGGATAGTGCATGGTGCTCACTTCAAAGAGCTTGTAGTTTCGCCCTGTGATCCGGGATTTGCCTATGACCTTTTGATATCGCTGTTTATCTTGAAGAAATGAAGACGTTCTGAAATGAGGCAAGACTTTGTGCCTTGAGAAATGAGACCGGAATGACCTTTGGATATTGAGAAGATAATGAGTTTTCAGGTATGCGTGTCTTCAGAATATACTTTTCTTCCTGCAAAAAGGATATCTCCCGGTGAAAGCAAGTCCAGTTTTCCAGGATAGTATGCCTGAGGTCGGAAAAGGCTATGAATTCATCAACAAATTATGTGAGCCATAAGTCTCCCTGCTCCGGAAACCGGTTTTGATTTTCACCTATCCTGGTGCACCAAGAATCCGGTTAAGGCAAAAACAGCAATAGTGATGCCAAACCCAAAGTAGATGGCAGTATAATAGGTTACGTTTTCAAGGCCAGCACTGACCAAAGACTGTCCATTGAGGACATATCCCCAATAAAGAGTGAAAAGATAGGTAATAATCAAGGCCAGTCTTATTCTTCCAAAAAGAAGTGATAAGGTATTCAGAAGTAAGAGCAGAGCCATCTGCATTGCCGGAATTGCAAGATCTGTAAAATGAAAAAGATCCACGGTTATCTCCTCCTCGCTGAACGTCATTGGTTTTTTGGCAATAACTCGTGCCCGAACGAAAACTTTTTTTTCGCCAATCTCTACGTCAGATCAAGATTTTGACCCTCGAAATACCCTAAGGATTTAGCTGCATTCCAGAGGCAAAAATCTTGATCTTTTTTGACCTTGATGAATGATTTCGCTTTTCGTTCATAAGCTAAACGACTTCACGGTCTTTATCGTCACATCCGACGAATTCTTTAGAAAAAACTCAAGCAGGCGGTCAGACAATATTTTCCGTCAAGGTCAAGAAGAATCGGACGAATTTACCTTTTTGCTGATAAGACGCTTTGACCCCCAAGGGTCCGTAACCAGCCTATATTTGCTTTAAAGGGCTAAAGTGTTACGAAAAATAGATTTTTGGCGGACGCAGAGGTCGGACAGGAGGTTCTTATATCGCATTCTGTTTTCTCTTTACTAGTTTTATCACATTGGACATAGTCTCACCAGCTGCCTCGTGAATGCAAACATCAGCAGATGAATCCAGATCAGTGGGATCTCGATTGATTATAACCAGCCTGGCCCCTGATTGTACTGCGTACCAGGGCATATACGCCGCAGGATAGACCAACAGAGAAGACCCGATTACGATGCAGAGATCACATTTTTGGGAGCGCTGCTGTGCTTCACTGGTTTCCCACACTGGCATGGCTTCGCCGAAGAAAACTGCATCCGGTTTCAGTATGCCACCGCAATCTGGACAATCAGGAACCTCATCTCCTGCAGCGATCCATTGGCGTATTTTGTCCATGGGATATAGGCTCCCACAGCCAAGACATTTCGACCTTTCCAGGGTTCCATGTAAATGAATTATCTTTCCCGAAGGCATATTGACCCCTATATTGAGTGCCTGCTCATGAAGTGCATCTACATTCTGCGTGATTATGCAGTCAAGCTTGCCCATTTTTTCCAATTCGGCGATGGCAAAATGGGCCGGATTAGGCTGAACATCAGAAGGCATGAAGTCGTCTCCCCCAAGGAGTTTCCAGTGCATTTTTCTGGCCTCGGAATCGTGCAGAAACCGCTGGTAAGTGAATACGTCGGGGTCGTATTTGGTCCAGATCCCTCCTGGACTCCGGAAATCAGGTATCCCCGATTCGGTGCTGATTCCCGCTCCGGTGAAGACTACGATTTTATTTGATTCCCAAATGAAGTCAGCAGCTTTTTGGATAAGATAATCCTTCTCCTCATTTGCCATATTCAAAACTCCTTTCCCATGAATTGCCCCGGATTTACCTAAAAGGTAAGAATTTAGGCTTTTGGAAATAAGACGCTTTGATCTGTGGATAAGTAACCAGCTGACGTTTATTTCAAAGGGCTGAAGTGTTACTCTTTTGGCCAATCTCTACGTCAGGTCAAAGTCTTGATCCCATTTTTAATTCTTCCATCACGGCATCGTGGAGAATCGGCCTGAATGTCCTTATTTTCTCATTGGTCCTGGTCGGATGAACCCTGTTGGTAAGAAAGACGACGACCACATCTCTTTTGAGCTCCATCCATACAGATGTCCCTGTAAAACCAAGGTGCCCTACGCTCTCGGGCAGAAAATATCTTCCTGAACTGGAATTCTTGGCAGATGGCGTATCCCAGCCGAGGGCCCGGGTGCAGGTATCCACGTGGTACTGCCTGGAAAAGAACTCCCTGACTGTCTCGGGCCGGAGAAAATCATCCCTCTTTCTCATGTAGTGCTGTCTCAACAGATTTACGATTCTGTAAACTTCCTCCGCAGTGCCAAACAGACCTGCATGACCGGAATATCCTCCGAGAGCAAAAGCATTTTCATCATGGACCCGCCCCTGGAGCACTTCATTCCGCCATTGACAAGCTTCGGTAGCGGCAAACCTCTCCTTTTTGAATCGCATTGCGGAAGATTCGCTGCTCAAAAATGTGTTCTCCAATGAAAGAGGCCCATAGAAGTTGCTCTCAAGAAATTGAGCCATGACCGCACCCGCTCTTTCCTCTATCGCCTGTTCCAGCACCATGAAGCCCAAGTCGCTGTAGACACAGCCCCGCCCCGGACTGTAGGCCAAAGGGGCTTCAACGATCCAATGTCTCACCAGTCTCTTTCTCTCCTCTTGCGCGTACTTGACCAGCTTCAGGTAGAATGGTTGCCAATCAACAAAGCCCGCCGAGTGGCTCAAAATCAAACGCGGAGTCAGTGCCCTCTTATTCTGTGGCAGGGCCGTGGATAACAGGTCCGCAAGCGGTTCATCAAGATGGATTCGCTCTTCATCAACGAGCTTCATCAGAGCCAGCGTAGTGCCCAAAGGTTTGGTCAAGGAGGCCAGGTCAAAGATGGTGTGTTTTTCCATGGGGAGAGATTCAGGTATCAGTGAACGATTTCCGACTTTATGCGAAAAAATGATCTTACCCTCTCGGGCCACAAGAAGCACTGCCCCCGGATAAACGCCTTCTCGGACGCCCCGCCTCAGCAATTCTCTTATCCGGCCTTTCGTTTTCATGCCCATTAAGGAGAAAATGTGATGATATGCTGTTCCGCAAGATGTTGCCTAAAGTCCGAAAATACTGTATTGGTCCACTAACAAATTATTGAGCCGTACTTTCATTTTGCTGATGACTATTATTTATGAGAGGACTATACACCGAATATCCATGACGAACAACGATAACAAATTTCGATTAGAGTCTAAAGGCAAATACATAACCCTCATAGCCACGGCCCACGTATCCATGGAAAGCGCCGACTTAGTGAGAAAGGTGATTGAGGAAGAAAGGCCGGAAACGGTCTGCATCGAACTCTGTGAGTCCAGATACAAGTCCATCACAGAAAAGGGCCGGTGGCAAAACACCAACCTTATTGAAGCAATCAGAGAAAAAAAGGCATTTCTTCTCCTGTCTAACCTTATGCTTGCGTATTTTCAGAAGAGGATTGGTCAGAAATTGGGGGTCGATCCGGGAGAGGACATCAGGCGGGCCATTCAGGCGGCCGAGGCCGTAGGTGCCAATATACACCTGGTTGACAGAGATATTCGCAATACCCTGTCAAGGGCATGGCGGTTGATGGGCCTATGGACAAAGGTCAAATTACTGGCCCAGTTTGTTATCTCCGCTGGTAAAGCGGACGCGGTCACTAAGGAAGATATCGAGGAGATGAAAAGAAAGGATGCCCTTGAAACACTGCTTTCAGAAATTGGCGAAACACTTCCGGAACTGCAACGCATCCTGATCGATGAAAGAGATCAGTACCTCGCCCACAAAATCAGGTCTGCACCGGGAAAAAAGATAGCAGCAGTGGTCGGGGCCGGTCATGTCCCGGGTATTCACAAGTACTGGAATAAGCAGGTGGATCTGAAGGCCCTGGAGGAAATACCCACCCAAAGTCGATGGTTCAATTTTTTGAAATGGGGGGTCCCAACACTTGTCCTGGGGCTGATTATCCTGGGTTTCTTCGTGGCCGGCGCCTCCGCAGGGACCCATATGGTTAAATGGTGGGTTCTCGCCAACGCGATCTTTGGGGGCCTCGGGGCCGCATTGTCCCTGGCCCATCCTCTGACCATCCTTTCTGCAATTGTCGCCTCTCCTCTGACGTCGCTGAACCCTATGATCAGCGCTGGATGGGTGGCCGGTCTGGTAGAAGTCTTTGTTGGAAAACCGAAAGTAAAGGATTTCGAGAGACTGCCTGAAGATATTTCCTCCTTTAAAGGGTTCTGGAAAAATAAGATCACAAGGATTTTACTGATCGTGGTGTTTACAAATTTGGGTAGTTCGCTGGGGACGTTTGTGGCTATACCTTTGATG
>JAXHTA010000190.1:0-7295 GCA_034190285.1 Thermodesulfobacteriota bacterium
GTGGCAGACTCAATGGCATTGAGGAGAGAGAAGAACATCCTTTCACTTAAGAATCTTCAGGATAATTTGACCACTTATGACAAAAGCATTTTCAAGATTCCAATTGTGCTGCAGTATAACAAGAGGGATCTGGAAGAACATGGCATTCAGCTTCTATCCATAGAAACACTTGAAAAAGACCTCAACAGCCGGTTAAAAGCTCCTTTTTTTGAGGCCAGTGCCCTCACAGGAACAAATGTTGTGCCAACCTTGAAGAAGATCATATCCGTGACCATTACTTCTGTGGCAAAGGATTTGCAATAGGCGATGACTCATCCCCCGCGCCTATAATAGGACCTATGGACACTGACATAGATGGACGTATGGAGAATTCCCTTGCGGAAAACGATGAGTCACCTGGCGTTGAGGGAGACGGAAGTGATTTGGAGGATTCGGCACTCAGAGACTTGAAGGCCATTATTCTATCCATTGACTGGGAGATTACAGATGAAATAATGGCCAGGTTCATTAAGGAAGTAGCCAGATTAAAGGATGCTTACAAGGACAATAAGATCGTTCTGACCTTCTTGCAGATCCTTGGTTCGGCGGGAAAGTATATCAAGGCAAGAAAAGCTGCTGCAGATCCTGATGTCATAAGACTGCTGAACAGCGCTTATACCGGTTTGGAAAAGGTGCTTTTGAGAAGTGGTATAAAGGAAACAGAGAGAAAAGAGATACTCCTTGTGGAGTTCGGGAAATTCAAGGACCTGAAAGAGCGGATATCTGATAGTAAGACAACGACCGATAGTGCTAAGGAAATGATGTCCCCTGGCAAGACGGGCCCTGTGATTGAAGGACAAGAGAAAGGTGCGGGCTTGCAGGAAGAGAACACGGTAGGGTTGCCCCAATCCGACATGAGACTTATGCTATCTGAGGAGGCCTTTGCTTCTGTCATTGATGAGATTAAACAGGTCATTAAGGCCGAATTTGATGCCTTGAGGGCCGAATTGAAATTATCGAAAACAAGAGAGTAGTATAATAACGAGCTTAACTAATGATTGTCATTTGCGAGGAATGCGGGAAAAAGGTGAGCATAAACCTTGAGAAAATGCAGAAAGAGGGCGACTTGATCGAGTGCCAGGTATGCAATCACGTATTTACGGTCTCGATGCCTGATGACTTGGCCATGGCGACGGCAAAGAAGGTAAAGGAGGAAAAGCGATCCAGTGCCAGGAATCCGAGAATAGTGCCTCAGAAAAAGGACCGGCTTGGCCCCCGGGGCATAACGATCGTTATTCCAAGAGAAGACCCCGTGGTTAGGAATTTGAACAGCTATTACCTCGATATCAGGAAGCTCCTTGAGCATTATCAAGGAGAAATAGGGGCTGGGGGCATACATTTCAAATCTGTATTTGCAGAAGGCGTAGTCTTTTTTGACAAGGACATGATCTTGAATGCTGCCTTCCTTGATAAAGACAGAGAAGTGGACGGGGAAGAAGCAATAATGCATCTGATGTCAGACAGGGACGAGTTTAATTTTAATATAGATATTTATGAGATAAGGCCCGAGGAAGTCTATTTCTGGGCGAATTTATCTGCCACTGAAGATATCTATGAGAATCTTTTTACGGATCTTGAAGGATTGATAAGAAGGATGAGATCGGAAAAGATCGCTGGCTACATCGATGTGTCGTTTGGTCCGGGAAAAGAAGGCGGCCTGCTTTTGTTCAATCATGGCGAAATCATCGGGGGTTCTTTTTCGTGGGGAAAGGATGGGCCTGAAGGTCTGGAGAAAAACCTGCAACTCCTCATTCAAAGGACCGAAGAATTGGGTGCCGTGTTTCGTGTGAGGAGGATTTCTCTCAAAAAGGAAAGTTGAGAGTGAATCTGAGAGGCTTGTGATCATCAGCAATGCTTCACTAACTTGAGATTAGGGGGGGAATCTATGATAAAGAGTGTTCTCCTTGTTGACGACGAGCAAGAGATGCTCCTGTCTCTCAAAGAAGGGCTGGAAAAATATGCCGACGTTTTCTCCGTGTTGCTCGCGAAAGACGGTGAGGATGCCCTTGAAAAACTAAAGCAAAACCCCGTATCCCTCGTAGTCACTGACCTAAAAATGCCTCGGATGGACGGCTTCACCCTCTTAACCCATGTAATGGTAGACTATCCCGACATACCGGTTATTATTATCACAGCCCACAGCATCCCAATCATGGTCAAGATGGCCAAAAAAGTCGGCGCGTTAGGGTACATTGAAAAACCCTTTATGGTGGAGGATCTGGCTCAAAGAATAATTGCTGCACTGAGAGATCAATCGGATGGGGGTACGCTCCACAGCGCCTCCTCGGGTCTGTTTTTGCAGTTAATTGAGATGGAGCGGAAGACATGCACCATAAGGTTAGTCAACAAGTCGTCAGGCAGGCGTGGAGTGCTTTTTTTCCGGGATGGTATACTGCTCGATGCCAGGATCGATGGCCTCCGCGGAGAGGCTGCGGCCAATGAGATATTATCTTGGGATGATGTTATCCTTTCTATCCAAAATGAATGTTCTCAGAAGGAAAAGAAAATCGAGGGTGATCTTCAGGCCATACTTCTTGAGGCGATGCGTTTGAAGGATGAGGCCGCCGAAGGGAAAGATGCTGCAACCACCGGGCGAGAAGACGGGGAGACCCAAGAGGCGGCTACAGTAATCAATCAATACGAAGAGAAGACAGCCGAAATACCCGGCTTTAATTCTGTTAAAAAAAAACTGGAAGGAAAGATCGGCGATAGGCGCGGAGTCGAAGACATATACCAGGACAGTTCGTGGGACGGTCTTATCTCGCAGGTTGCCGAGGTCGGAGAATTCCTAGATGCCGGCAGGTTAAAACTCTGCTATGTCAACGAGGGCGAATCGAAGGATTTTATCCTCTTGCCTGGAGATAGAACCACGGTGATTTCTCTTAATCCCGATGCCTTGAAAGGGTGGATAATTGAGGTCTTGAGCCGCTGATCTATGCTCATCGCTTGAGATATCCTGTAATCGAAGCCTGAAATGAAAAAGCTGTTTGATGATATTCTGAATATGAAGGGTGTCAAAGGGATTATGCTGCTTTCTTTTAAGGGAAAGCTTCTCTTAAAGGAATTTACGCCTCTACTGCCTGTGCTTTTGGAAGACAGAGATTGGACGCCTTTTGTCAAGGCCCTGGCCGGGGTCCAGGAGGCAGATCTCGTCTTCGAAAATCTCAGGCTCTATATTCGGAATTCTCCGACAGGATATCTGGTGGTCCTGATGGAGGTTCTCGCCCCTATAGCCATGGTCAGACTCAACTGTGACATTTTGTTGCCTTCTCTAGGACAGGAAGATACCTCTAAAGGCCTAAAACGTTTGTTTAAGAGAAAACAATAGATAGCCTCTCAAGACATTTGGTCATATCCTTATGTCCGGCAGGCCATGAGGGTCAATTTGCCCTCAAGTTGCATATAATCTTAGATATATAGCGAGTGTAGCGTTTTTGGACCAAATATCTATGCAATGTTGCGGTTTGGTAAAGGCCACAGATATTGCCTCACTTCATTGAACCTTTTGATTTGCCTTAGAATCTGTCTGAGGACAGCCACGCGGGAGATCCGTCCCGCAGCGGGCCGCCTTCTCCACCTGCCCTGTTGAATTTCCCGCGGGGAGACCCTATTTGAAAGGGTCCGTGCTTAGTTGGCCTTTGTGATTAAGGGTGGCGTTGGTGCGCGGAGTAATGATTCATGTTGCGGCCTATGGATAATTGTGCCAGAAGGCCTTTTTGTCTTTCTGAGCTTTTTTTGAAACTCACTCAAAAAGTTGTCAACTAACTTATAGGCGGAATAATTCAAAAATGAACAATACTCAGCCGAGCAGGACAATGGATATTGACGCCAAGATAAAGGAAGCGGAGGCCTACCGTACCATGGGGTTGTTTATGGAATCCCTTGCTGCTTATGAAATGATTCTGTCGGACAGCCCCCAACTCGACTCTTACAGTCAGACAGACATCAGTGAGAGGATCGGCCTTGTAAAGAAGGAAATTGAAGATCTGGAGAAAACGGAATCCAAGGTGCTATCAGATGAAGAGCTTTCCATTTTCAAAGAGACATTGGCCATTGATGAAGATGTCTCGACAGTTTTGGACAGTGCTTCCGCCTTCAGAGAACTGGGCATTTATGGTGCGGCCATTACAGAATACGAAAAGCTATTCTTTCTCGTTTACCCACCCGAAAAAATTGTCCCCGATTACACCGAGACATTCCTTAGTTTCAACTCACCTGTAGATGTCGTCAAACAAGTCGAAGATATCACCGGTGATGAGAGACTGGAGAACAAGGACAAGGCACAGATCAAATTCTTCTTTGGCATGGAAATGGAAAAGAGAGATCACAAAGACCTTGCCATGAATTTATACTCCTCTGCAATGGATTTGGATCCGGGGGATACTGAAATACAAAGGAGACTTGATTCGATCATATCCGTTCTTTCCGCTGCGTCGAAATATGATTATCTGTTGAGTCAAGATGTAGTCACCACCGACCAGTTGCAGGAGGCGGTCTCAATATCAAAAAAAATGAAAAAGAGTGTGGAATTTGTTCTTGTTGATCATTTCAAAGTCGCAAAGGAGGCGTTGGGTAAGTCGTTTTCATATTTCTACGGTTGTCCGTTCGTGGCCTATGATCCTGAATTGCCGGTGCCGTTTGAATTACTGGGAAACCTGAAAGAGTCTTTCTTGTTGAATAATCTCTGGGTCCCTTTGAGCTGGGGCATTGACGGAGTTAATGTCCTAATTGACGACCCACGAGACCTCGCCAAGACCGGCAATATCAGTTCCCTTGTCAAGTCCAAAAAGATCAGTTTCTCTGTGGGTATAAAGGAGGATATACAGGCGTATGTCAAACGTTTCTTTAGTGGTGAGACTCCCGAAGAATCTACTCCAAGTGAAGAAGTGATTGAGGATTTCGATCTGGTCCCGGACGTGGCGTTTGAAGAAGAGGAAGAAGTTGAGGATGAAGCCCAAGAGTTCGATGAGGCTTCCGGCAAGGTAGTGAGGCTGGTTGACCAGATACTTGTAAGTGCGTATCGAAAAAGCAGTTCTGACATACATATCGAGCCTTCGCCCATTACCAAGGCGACCACCATACGATTTCGTATAGACGGCGTCTGCAAGGAGTTCATGAGTGTTCCCAACTCAATGGCAAAGGCCATGCTTTCAAGGCTCAAGATTATGTCCGGGCTTGACATCGCAGAAAAACGCCTCCCTCAGGATGGAAAGATCAAATTCAAACGGAAGGGGATTCTTCCGTTCGAGCTTAGAGTTGCCACACTGCCTTCTGCAGGGGGGTATGAGGACGCCGTATTGAGGATTCTGGCCAGCGCCGGTGCCATGAAGCTGGATGAAATGGGATTGAATGAGCGGAACCTTGAGATCATGGAAAAGGTTATTGCCCAGCCCTATGGGCTGGTTTTGGTGGTAGGCCCTACCGGGTCGGGCAAGACCACTTCCCTTCATGCCGCACTCGGCCATATAAACAAGCCGGAAATCAAGATTTGGACTGCTGAGGATCCGGTGGAGATCACTCAGTTTGGTCTAAGACAGATAGAGGCCAAACCCAAGATAGGACTTGATTTTGCCAGAATCATGCGGGCCTTTTTGAGGGCCGATCCAGATGTGATAATGATTGGAGAGATGCGTGACGAGGAGACCGCTTCTATCAGCATCGAAGCATCACTTACGGGACATCTGGTTTTTTCAACTCTCCACACCAACAGCGCACCCGAGACCGTTACCCGGCTACTGGATATGGGACTGAATCCCCTCAATTTTTCCGATGCGTTTCTGGGCGTGATGGCTCAAAGGCTGGTCAGGAGGCTGTGCCGTGAATGTTGTAAGGAGTACCATCCCACTGAAGAGGAATTTGAGGATATTGTCAATTATTACGGCAAAGAGTATTTTCAAGGTACCGGGATAGAATTCACATCAGAACTCACTCTCAAGCGTCCAGTTGGGTGCGAAAAATGTTCAGGTACGGGATATAGGGGCCGCCTTGGAATCCATGAGTTGATGGAGGGAACTCCTGAGACAAAGAGATTGATAAAAAAGCAGGCCTCCACGGATCTTCTTCTTGAACAGGCAATAAAGGATGGAATGACTACGCTAAAGCAGGACGGTATTATGAAGGTATTTCAAGGATTGACTGATATGAGTGAGGTGAGGCGGGTCTGTATCAATTAGTGGCCATCCAGAAATGGCCCTTCTTGCTCTGCTGACGGTGACGCGGCAGCCAAGTGGCAGCGAAAGGGTGCCAGAGACAAGACTAGGGTCTAAAGGAGGTAGAATGAAAAAGAGCATCTTGTCTGTTGATGATTCACCCAGTGTTCGTAAACTAGTTGAGTTCACACTCAAATCGAAAGATTTTCAGGTGACTTCAGCCGAGGATGGTCAGGAGGCTTTGGAGTTTATGGCTGAAGAGCATTTTGATGCCATTATCCTCGACATCAATATGCCGCGTATGAACGGGCTCAAGTTTCTGCAAAAGATACGCTCAGATGATGACCATGCTTCAATTCCTGTAATCATGTTGACCACAGAAGGGCAGGAAGAGGACAGGGAGAAAGCCATGGCACTTGGGGCGACGGCATACATTGTCAAACCTTTTAAGCCCACGCAATTGCTGTCTATTCTCGGTAAGATATTGCCGTCCTCCTGATTTGAAATTGAGGATTTCGGTCACTCCATTACCCCTCTCAATTTTCAAGCAGCTACAGAAACGTAAAGCGAGAAATGAGATGTGACAGTCGACCGGAAGACATCGCCGATACTTGACAGGCCAACATGCCAGGCCTGGCCATTGGCTTCTATAGCGTGGAATCGGACACTATACCTGCCCGCCATGTCAAAAGACGGCCTCACAGTCGTCATACCTTTTTTTTGGACCTTTTTGCTAAGAACATGAATAAGGAGAACTTTCATGGCTGATGAAAATGAAGATCAGGACCTGGATGATAGACTATTGGCTCGAATGCTGCGAGACTTCCTTGAGGAAGCTCCAGAGCACCTGGATCAGTTGAACCTGAAACTTATCCAATTGGAAAAAGAGCCTGAAGAGGATGAGTTGATTGATGATGTATTTCGTACGGTACATACCCTGAAAGGGTCGGCGGCGTTTGTGGGCCTAGAGAAAATTAGTGAGATATCCCGAAAGATGGAGGATGTCTTCGGGGCGGTTCGAAAGGGAACCCTCAATATTACCACCTCAATTATCGATATCATGTATGAGGGATTAGACGTTCTGACGAACTTGATAGCGAAGTCCAC
>JAXHTA010000191.1:0-7294 GCA_034190285.1 Thermodesulfobacteriota bacterium
GAGACCTCCCCACGTCACCTCTCGGTCTCTATGGGGAGGCCTCGTACGAGCACGCTTTCCAATGAATAGGAGCTTTTCTTTTACGGACAAGCTGCACTCAACCAACTGTTTGGCCCCGGGTACCCGGTCTCGCATTATCGGACGACCTCAGGAATAAACCCAATGATTCTTATAGCTCGAGCCAGGAATCCGAATATAGGGATTGACCCAGAATAATCTTAGCCGTCTTGACGTAGTCGGATAACTTCCAGTTGCCATTAGGATTATCGGGAAGGCTCGTTTCATCAACGTCCTCACCATCCATCACCTTATGGATGAGTTCTACAATGTCGGATCTTTCTCCTCTTGCCACAGCGATCAGGGCGTCATCATAGGCATCGGCAATGCACGAAAACATCCCTGTCCTCTCCAGCATAACCATATAGGTAGTGTTCAGGATGGACCTGAGATGCTCAGGAGGCCCGTTTGAGATGTTCGACAGTCCACAGGTTGATTTAACGCCGGGGAACATGTCCTGGAGCATCTCCTGGAAGGCGAGCAGGCTCATAAGCTGTTGCTGCTGGATATTGACGGGTGTCACGATCCCATCCACAAATATATCTTCGTTGGGGATCCCGGCCTCATTAGCGGCATATATGAGTTCAGCGGCCAAAGCCCCCCTTTCATTCTCGTCTCTGGGGAGGCCTTCGGGTCCCCACATCAAGGCGATCATATTAGCCTGGTATTTGACGGCCAAAGGTATCATATTTTCGTATCTCTCCGGCCTGCACATTATAGAGTTGATTATCGCCTTCCCCTTATGGATAGCAAGTCCCGCCTCCATGGCCTCGATATTTGAAGTGTCGAGACAAAGCGCGGGAGAATCACCAATGGCATCCTGGACCGTCTTGACCACGAATTCCATAAGCTCGGGCCCACCTTTTCTTGCAGGGCCCAAATTTATGTCGATCCAGTCCATTCCCCTTTCCTTCTGCCTGACTGCTTCTTCGGCAATGGGACCCGGATCCTTTTCCTTAAAGGCCTTCCCTATAACAGTACTGATTACATTCAAATTTTCACCAATCAATAGCATAGGCTTACTCCCTCTTCAAACTGATGTTCGTTTTATGTTTAAGAAGCGCCAAACCTCTCGCCGATCTAACCGGGCATATCTTTAAGAAATTTTGGTATCAACGCCGCGTCTCTGGGGCCGATTATAATCTTCCAGTCAGGCAGCTCCTCATCCATCTCGCCGCTGATTGATGCTGCATAACCTGGTATGATAATCTCCTTTTTTGCAACTTTGTCCGCTATACCGCTCTTCTTGACGAACATGGCGACCGAGTCACCGGCAAACTTGCCGGCAGCCCAAGCGGTCATCACTGAGAGGCCCTCTGTATCCATGATTAGAAGCCAGCTGGGGACCCTGCTGCCTTCAATCTCCCCACTTACGATAAAGTAGGTCAGGGAGAAATTTGTCGTCACCAACACCGGCGAATTCTCATCAGGCTTGCCGATCTCATAGATGCCCTGTGTCACTGTCATTGGACGCTGAGGATCCGTGAAGATATTGAGCCTTTCCAGCAACAAGGGGAAGATGCTTTCTCCCTTAAAATCCGAAAGCACTACAATGCCGGCGTACTTTGCTATTAACATGGAGGCGATAATGGTCTCCATATCCAGATTGCCGGCCATTTCACAGGGAAAGGCAATTGTAGGAAAGCCTAGAGAGCGGTTACCAGCCTTTAAAGGCGCTCTTCGAATCAAAATCTGGTCCTCAAGAACCTGCTTCAACTCGCGGGAACCTGAATCCAGCACAAGGTCCTTAAGCCCCATGCCGGTGAGCTTGTCACTTAGGGAAATAAGGTCGTCTATACCATCCGCCTTTAATGCCAAAGGCACTCCCTTGTCATTCGCAAGGGTTCCCATTTCATCGGCATTATCGGCTGTCGCTGCATACAGGATCGGCCTCTTGAATGCGGACACTTCGAGGCCGGCCTTCATCACATCCGGCTTCTCGCTCATAAGGATCAGGCCGAACTCACTGTCCTCCGCAATCTTCTTGGCAGAGGCCGCAAATGCCGATCCGTCTCCATTTACGTCCTTAAGCGCCACCAACTCCGGCCTCAGATTCAATCCAACCCTTTCAAACTGGAGGGCATTCCACTCTTTCAATTTGGTGTCCAAAGCGCCTGAATCAATATCTGAAGTTACCATTGCTGCTATGCCCGTGGGATTGTAGAACGTCTTTTCATGCCTGAACATGACTGTTTCCCCGCCGGTCTTAAAGGCCCGCACCCCGGCCCCGACCGCAACAGGCCGGATCGGGGGAGCGGAGGCCTCATCCAACTTCTCCCTCGCCTCATCAGAGACGTAAGGACAGGCGTCCAGTTCCGCCTTGCCGGAGGCCAGGTTCATTGCAAAGGCCAGACAGGTGGGAACTCCGCATTCGCCACAGTTTGTTTTAGGCAGCATCTTAAAAATCTGAATTCCTGTTAAACCCATATTGCACTCCTGATTATATCGTTTCGAAATATAGTGTCTTCAACTGAAGCTTTTTCATGGCACTCGCTCAACGCCATCCAAACGGGGTAACTGATTGCTGGAGCATTGGACTGACAGTATTAACCCGCAAACCAATACTCCAGTGCTCCATCTTATTCCCCAACAAGGGGGTCCATTTTCAAGGCAGGGTGGCCGACTTTTTCGAGGAAAGGCATTATCTCTTCCTCGGTGGTCCCCACCGTCTCATCTGCAATCATATCGTAGAAGTTGGGGACGCCCAACTCCTCACCGCGTTTTTCCAGTCGCTCTTTGATTTCCTCTTTGAGCATCTTGGGCATCCAGACCATGCGAAGAAGACCTCCGTCGCCCTTAACGAACTTGCCCTGGGTTATATTGAACTTTGAATGACCGATAAACCCGGGCGAAGACGCCCCCCCGCCCATGACCCCGGCCAAGGTGGTAAACTTCATCCCGCAGGGCGTCTCACCTGAATAATCCCTGCCCACGGTCATTATGCCGTTGCAGGACGGGAGCATGGCCGCAATACACTCGCAGCACCCGCAAGTGGTCATGGGATCAACTACCATCGAATAAAAATTATAGTGGGTTATATTGCCCCTGGACGCCTTGAATACAAAGTCATTGACGCCTTTCCACTGACCCAGCACGGGATCAAGACATTCGCCCTTTTCCACAGGCTGATTCGGTCCCGTGGGGTTGATTTCAAATGAGGCCTTACAGTCCATCCAGTTATATGCCCCGCACAATCCGGTCCTTTCCGGGCTTATAGTGCATACGTGGCTGGGAGCAAAGGATTGACAGAGGGTGCAGGAATAATAGGTCTCCACATCCTCGTCCTTCATCTTTTGGACTCGCTCGTCTCTTTCCCTGTAAACAGATCTGGCCGTCTCCGTAAGCTTATCAACATCTTCTTTATTGCTGTAAAGGGTAACTTGAACCTTATCCACTATTTCCTGAAAGTCCTGGTGATACTTGGCGTGTAAAACAACACCTATGTCTTTGAATGTAAAACCTTTTTCTACCGCTCCCTTGCTCACCCGCACCCATGCGATGTCACGTTGACCGATATGCATAATACCCTGTATATAGTTGACCAGGTGATGGATCTGACGTTCCAGGATCGGTTCAAAATCAGGCTGAAACTTGCGGCCCGCAACCTGGACAAAAATGCCCAGGGGCAGATTCTGCCCTGGCTTTAGGTCGGCAATATCGGGACCGATCAGCTGCACCTTCCCATCCTCAATTTCGTTCATCTCCGCCATCCTGCAGAGTTCCGTACACTGGGTCTTTCCGCCGCCGGTCTGGCAATAAAGGTCGTCACCCCTGACACGCTCACCTTCAAAGGCAGGCCCAAACGCGCACGGGATATCAATTTCAGAAACAGTGACCTTAAGGCCCCTTACTTCAACAGACCGCTGGCAGATTTCATCATGAGGCACATTTGCCACCACATGTTCATAGGTACATATCCCGGTCGGAAGAATTTCAGGAATATCCGTATCCGCCAAGGTCGGGAAACCCCAGTTAACGCAACCGGCTGCGGCAACGGCCCATTCGGTTCCTATATCGCCAAGTGCGTTTACAAAGGCGAAGATCCTCTCCTTGTTATAAAGGAGCATCTGTTTGTAGTCGCCGGGCTCAACACCGCCAAAGGCCATGGCGGCCCTGTTAGCAAAGCCCAATGCAAATATGGCTGAAGAGATGTCCGGACCGAAAGGTACGATCCTGGTGTTCCAGCCCACCTGCATCCCGGCCTCTATGCACTGCTCAACGACCGTCTTTCCGTTATGGTTGGCGGCGCAGAAAATATAGAGGCTCTTTTTCTGGTAGTCTTCCACTATCATCTTGGCCGTTTCAGGGTCAGGGGCCGCTCCCACGATAGCCGCAAAACCCGGGGCTGAACCATCAACAAACTCAACGCCCCGTTTCCTAAGAATCGTATCATCCGCCGGGCCCACCCACAGCTTCCCGGCCTCTATGTCCGGGTCTTCCTGGGCTATATAGAAATCAGGCTCCCGAAGGATCCGTATTGCCTCGCTTATTTCATAGGCAAAAAGGGCCGCCATGCCCGCATCCAGAAGAGGACCGAGATAAGGCAGATGATTTTTGCCCTTTACATGAGGCGGCAGGAGACCTCGGGCAAAATCCATGGGTTTCTGCAGGTCTTCAAGGGTCCCACACTTCATACCGGTCAGAGAATAGATGACAGGTAAGAAATAAGCCGTATTCGGGAAACCTATCTTTGTGCTTGCATCAAAGGTCTCCAGTGCATTTCTGAGTTCACCTTCAACCGTTGAGACGACTTTATAGCCGCCCTGAATAGCTGCAAATGCTACTAATTTTGACATCTTTTCCTCCTTCATTGAGGATTTATTCTAAATCCTATTGAACAAATCAACACCAGTTATGGTACTGTTCTTATGCCTCAAGTGCCTGGCGGCTCGCCATATCCATCAACACCCTCTCTCTGGCCTTGTCAATGCCCAGTTCTTTGCGCTTCTTGTCAATATGGGCAATCATCAAATGGGCGTGTTTAATGGGATCAGGCTCAACATCCCACATGCCTCCGTAGATCTTTTCAAAATCTTTGCAGAGGTAATTGTGGAATTCGGGCGCTCCCGACGTTGGCAGGGTTACACCGAAAACCGTGTATATGCCCGAAGCAACAACATACTGACCGATGCTGATGGCCTTTTCACTCATCCATTCGGGCGCGCTTCCCGCGACCGGCCATTCGCTGATGTCCTTTCCAAGTCCGCCAGCATTGACCACCTCTGTCGCTGCCAGAAGGATACGACTGTTATCTACGCAGGAACCCATGTGAAGGACCGGAGGAATACCTACCGTCTCGCATACCTCTGCCAGCCCGGGCCCGCAGTAAGGTGCGGCGGATTCAGGTACAAGGAGCCCTTCCATTGCGCAGGCTATACCGTTGCAGCCGGTTGTGAGGACAATCACATCATTCTTTATGAGTTCTTTGACCACGGCAAGGTGACCTTCATTATGCCTAGTTCTGGCGTTGTTGCACCCAACCACTCCGGCAACACCCCTGATCCGTCCATTGATAATATTATCATTCAAAGTATAATAGGATCCTCTGAACATCCCGCCAAGATGATATTGAATCGACTCAACTCCGAAGCCAGCGATCTGCGTCGCCTTATATTTCGGAATCATCACATCGGCGCCTCGATTACTGAAATTGTCAATGGCTAATTTGACGATGCGCTTTGCGTCTTCCAGGGCGTGATGTTCGTCAAATTCAATGTGGATTACATTATCCTGCTCCATCTTCGCGATTGGATGGGTGGTTATCAGTTTGGTGTGGAAGCATTTTGCCACATTGGCCAGGTTCTGAAAGACGCACTGGATGTCCACAACCATGGCATCACAGGCTCCTGTAATAATCGCGAGTTCCTGTTGAAGGAAAGTTCCCGCAGGCGGCACACCATGTCTTTGGAGAATCTCATTGGCCGTACAGCAGATACCACCCAACTGAATCCCCTGGGCCCCTTTCTCCTTTGCGTAGTCGATCATCTCCTGTGACTCGGCGACGGCCACGATTATCTCGGAGAGAACAGGTTCGTGCCCATGGACAATAATATTCACATGGTCTTCCTTCATGACGCCCAGATTGGCCTCGGACTGGAGAGGGGAAGGGGTGCCAAAAAGGATGTCCTGCAAATCGGTCGCAAGCATGGAACCGCCCCAGCCGTCCGCAAGGGCCGCCCTGGTACCCTGTTTGATGAGGTTCTTAAAATCCTGATCAACACCCATGTGGGTACGGTGCATAATTTCAACTATTTCCCTGTCTATATTTCTGGGAAGTACCCCCTGTTTCTTCCATATCTCATAACGCGCCTCCGGCGCCCTTTTTAGGTACAGAAGCTCCCCTTCGGCCTTGCCCCACTCGTTCATGGCGACCTCGCCCACTTCAACGGCGATCTCATCAATGTCTCTGTCCACTTCCTGGCCATCAACCTCGACCGTAGTGGCAACGCCCAAGTTCTTGGCAACGGCTACTAATTTGACAGTGTCCTTGATACTGTATGCGTCCGTATCTTTTCTGGCGGCGGAAAGAAATACCTCAGCAACGCTTCTGCCGTGATCAGAATGAGCGGCAGCCCCTCCGGCGATCATCCTTATGAAGTTACGGGCCGCAATCGTGTTGGGCGTGGCCCCGCACAGACCTTTTCTTTCGTCTTCTCCCTCTACACCGCCCTTTGGAAGCGGAAGACGGCAGGGTCCCATTGAGCAATTCTTACAGCACGTGCCCTGAATCCCTATATTACAGGGCTTCATGTTTTCTGCCCTGTCAAAGACCGTTTCAATGTCCAGTTCATGGGCGCGGGCTATCATTTCCTGTGATGCAAGGTCAATGGTAGCTTTTACCGGATCAGCCAGCTTTTTTTTCTTTTCCAGCTTGGCTACCTTCATTTTTTCATCTTTTTCTTCAGCCATTAGAGGTTCCTCCTCATTTTTGAAGATTGTCAATTGCACTCCACCGCATAAGGTGGAATTTTTATCTTTCACGCGTTTTGAAGATGGCTTTTCAAATGATGTCAAGCGACAGGCCGTCTATGTATCCTGTTCAACTTCTCGAGCATCTTCTCCAACTTGGTTTTCTGCGCTGCCGCCGGCGTCAGAGAGACAGTCCTTTTGCCGATAGTCGGCTTTCCAGCGAGTCGTTCTTCTCTCTCTCTTGCTCTCTGCTCACTTATGGCCTGCTCTTCAGCCTCTCTGTCTGCTACTTCCTTTGCCCTCGCCTCGTCTTCTGCCTTGGCCTTAG
>JAXHTA010000192.1:0-7254 GCA_034190285.1 Thermodesulfobacteriota bacterium
GACAGGACTAACCGTCAGGGGAAAACATTTGTCGGGTTAGTCAAAGGATTTCATTTAAGGGCAGGCGCCATAGCATCCAGCGAGGCCTGGGACACTTCAGACATAATTGTTGTGGGGGCCGGCGATGCGGATATGGCCGTTGCAGTCAACAGAGTTCATGCGTTACGGGGCGGGGCTGTTGTCTGCGTCAACGGAGAGATTGTTGCAGAACTGCCTCTCCCGGTTTTAGGCATTATTTCCGATATGCCAATGGAGAGACTCGCACAGAGGCTGGAAGAAATCAAGGTAGCTGCATCTCATCTTGGCATCACTTTTCCTGACCCTTTATTGACCTTGTCGACACTCACAACAGCGGCGATCCCTCACCTGAGGATCTGTGAAGAGGGCTTGGTGAACCTTAGATATGACAAGACTCTCGGGCTCTTTTTAGAGTAAGTGTTTTTAGGGTCGAATTGTCCGGAAGTTTAAGGTTTCATCCTCATCCCAGGACCGCATCCTGGATTTGTGATCAGCGATTACCAATGGTTGCGATCTAATACGACAGTCCCAGCAGTTGTGCTGCATTCAACCCGGCTATCTGAGCAATGGACCCGGGAGCAAGACCGACGGATTCCATCTCCCTGAAGTATCGCTTAGGTTCTAAGAGGGGATAATCGCTTCCCAAAAGGACCTTTTCAAAACCAATGATCTCCCCTGCAATTCTGTAAATATCCGGCTTGTAAAGGAATGGAGAGGCTGCTACATCAAACCACACATTCTTGAGAACCTCCTTTACCTCTTTTTTCATCAGGGCATAAAAAAACATCCCCCCTCCCCAATGGGCCAGAATAATTCGATTCGAGGGATTGCACTTCAGAAATCCATAAATCTGACTGAGTGTCATTGGCGTTTTTCCACTATATTGGTGTCCCACAGGTTCATTCGTATGTAGCAGTAATGGAACTCGGAATTGAGAACACAGGGCCGTAATGTCCTTTAAGGCATCAGTAATCTCAGATGTCAGGCCCAGATCATAGACGCCCAGTTCTCCCACGCCTGAAAGGCCTGATTCAAGACATCTTTCCGCCTCCCTCAGTCCACCAGAAGACCGCGGAGAAAAACAACAAAAGCCGATTAAACGGTCAGGATATCGATGGATAGCTTCGATGACATAGTCATTGTGTCTCTTATAGTGTTCGGACTTTTCCCATGGAAAGCCAAAAATCACTGACTTGTTGACCAGCCCTTCATCCATACCCCTCAAAAGCTGATTGACCCCCACCAGTCTTGCGTTGGAAGAGCCATAAAGTGCCCCAAAGCCGGGCTCAATGGATGAGATGGATGTCCTCTCATCCCGGAAAAAAGAAGGGAATACGTGTGTGTGAGAATCGATAATCATTCTAAGAGTCCGGCCAGAAACTTCTCTAGGACGCCTGGTCTGAAGCCTACAACTTTGTTTATGATTTCCCCCTCGCGGTCGATGACAAACATTGTGGGTAAAGCTGGCGCTTCATGCCCGAAATAATTTCTTATCACCGCCATATTAGGGCGCAGAATAGGATAGTTGATCCTGGCCTTTTCTTTAAAGCCCAGAAGGTATTCATCGTTAACGCGGCCGGGATCATCCATAGATATTCCGAGGACGACCAATCCCTTATTCCTGTATTCGTCTTGCAGTTTGACCAGTTCCGGTATGGACATCCTGCAGGGCGGGCACCAGGTTGCCCAGAAATCCAGAAGCACTATCTTGCCATGATGTTCTTCCAGCGACACCACATTGCCTGATAAGTCCAAAAGCGAGAAACTCGGGGCCGCGCTACCGGCCCCAATCTCTTTCTGGCACCCAAAGATTAAGAGGAAAAAGGCCAGAAAACCTGCTGTCCACATGGTTGTTTTGCCTTTGAAATTCATGAATTCTCCCTGTTGGAACAGATAGTGGCTGGTCTTGGGTCAGTAGATCTCGGCATGGTCTTTGATGGAAATTAAAGCCATCAAACCTGCCGAAAAATAGTTCCTATTTCTACCGTACCGGCCTATAATATGGCAAGAAATATCACGTGGCCGATAATGAACAAGCTTTCTCCCATATCTCAAGCCTTTATCTGTTTTCTCCTTTTTGCTCTGGCCCACTATCCAGCTCAAGCAGGAGGAGAAGAAAAGGGCCTGGAGGGTCGCCGTCCTTCCGTTCTGGCGGGAACATGGTATCCCGGGACCCGAGGTTTCCTGTCAAGGACCGTTCAGGGTTTTCTGTCAGAGGCTGGGACGACCCGTCTCGAGGGGGCATTAAGGGCCGTAATCGTGCCTCATGCCGGGTACAGGTATTCCGGCCGCGTCGCAGCCCATGCCTACAGGCTTCTGGAAAAAAGGCAATTTGCAAGGGTTGTCCTCGTCGGTCCGAGTCACCGGGTGTCGTTTAAGGGAGTATCTGTCAACCTCCAATCGGGGTATGAGACCCCTCTTGGCGTTGTGCCAGTTGACCGACGAATGGGCAGAAATATCGTAAAGGCAGGACCCAATATCAGGTGGCTCAAGCAAGCACATGCCAACGAACACTCTCTTGAAATCCAGCTGCCTTTTCTGCAGACGACTCTCAAAGACTTCCGGATCGTTCCGATCCTTATGGGCCAGAGGGACTACAATACCTGTTTGAATCTGGCCAATACCCTTTTGCAGGTCTTAGGAGACGCAGAAGAAACCTTGCTCCTGGCCAGCAGCGACCTCTCCCACTATCATTCTTCCAACAAGGCTAAGGTACTGGATTTAGAGTTTATCAAACATGTTCGAAGCCTCGATCCTAAGGGACTTGCCGGGGACATAATCTCAGGCAAATGCGAGGCCTGCGGAGCAGGCCCTGTTGTGACAATCCTGTTGGCTGCCAGGGCAATGGGCGCCAATCAGACGGTTATCCTTGACTATGCCGACTCAGGGGATGTCACTGGCGATCATAGCAGCGTTGTAGGCTATCTATCCGCAGCCCTTGTCAAATCATCTGATACGGGTCCACATCCAAGGTAAGATGAACGCCCTTTGATTGCAATGCCTTTCTTGAGAGCCTCTCGATTTCCGTTAATAGATGTTGTGAAAGTGAAGCGCTCGTGCTCTTGATCAGGATGTGCCATCGGTATTTACCCTTCATTTTCGGAATCGGGGCCTCGACGGGGCCCAGTACCTGGATTTCCTTCCCCCTCTTGGGCCATCCGTTCAAGACCTTTCTGATGTCCAGACTGAGCTGGCGGACCGCTTCTGCGGTTCTTCCTTTGTTGTTTCCTTTAAGCCTTAGACAGGCCAGATGGGAAAACGGGGGGTAACCCAATTGCTCTCTCAGTTTCTGCTCTTTCCCAAAAAATGACCGGTAATCGTGCGTTGTGGCCCTGCCGATTGCATAGTGTTCAGGATTAAAGGTCTGGATAATTACTCGACCTGCCTGACTTCCCCGACCTGACCTTCCCGCAACCTGTGACAGTATCTGAAAGGTTCGCTCCCCCGCTCTGAAATCTGGAAATGCGAGCGAGAGATCGGCGGCAATGACTCCCACAAGCGTAACCATCGGGAAATCATAGCCTTTTGTGATCATCTGAGTGCCAACAAGGATATCTACTTCACAGGCGCTGAATTTTCTCAGAATTTGAAAGGCCTGCCCTTTCCTGCGAGTGCTGTCGGTGTCCATACGGGCAATTCGTGCCTTGGGAAAAAGCCGTTTTAACTCTTGCTCCAGCTTTTCAGTCCCGAATCCGTATGGCTTCAGGCCTTCGCTGCCGCACGAAGAACACTTAATTTGCGTCTTGGAACTGAAACCGCAATAGTGGCAATTCAGCCTCTCTTCCCTCAGATGATAAGTAAGGGCCACTTCGCAATTTGGACAACGAACTGACTGGCCGCAGGATCGGCATAGATAAAAACGATGAAATCCCCTCCGGTTCAAAAAAAGGATGGTCTGATTCCCTGCCAGAAGGTTTTGGCCGACGGCCTCTCTGAGCTTTCGGCTGATCATCTCGTTTTTCGGATCAGTGCCTTTCAGAGTTTTCATATCCACAATTTCCACATGTGGCAGAGGTCGATTTTCAACCCTATCCGGCATCGAAAGAAGCTGATGTCTCCCTATGATGCTGTTCTGAAAAGACTGGACAGACGGCGTACCAGAGCCGAGGATCACAAGGGAGTTTTCCTTCTTGGCCCTGACAATGGCGGCGTCACGCGCCTGGTATCTTGGGCTGACCTCCTGTTTATAGGCTAGGTCATGCTCTTCATCCACGATGATCAGGCCCAGCCTTGGTAACGGGGCAAACAACGCGGAACGGGCGCCTATAACCAGATCCACTTCACCCCTGACCATCCGCATCCACTGGTCATACCTCTCCCCTTCTCCAAGTCCACTATGATAAATGGCCATCCGGTCCCCGAGGCGCGACCTGAAAAGCCCCTCCATGTAAACGGCAAGAGATATTTCCGGCACCATCAATATGGTCTGCCTGCCGGAGCGGATTGTATGTTCCACCGCTCGATAGTAAACCTCTGTCTTGCCGCTGCCTGTCACACCAAAGAGAAGGCAGGACGAAAAGGTCATCTTGTCAAGACATTCCTGGATATGGCTCAGAATCCGCCTTTGCTGTTCATGAAGTATTGGGGGTACGGGAGATGGAGATATGATTCTTCCTGCAGGGTTTCTATAGACAGGTCCCGTGAAGACTGTCAAGACGCCTTTTTTGACCCATTTGTTGACAAGATATGCCCCATTGGTAAACCTGGCCGTTAAATCACTCAATAGTAAGACATCGGAGCCAAAGGCCGTCTCCAAGAACAGGCCCTCGTTTTTGGCCCTTGATAACTTGTTCTCCCCCGAAAAAACCGACTGGAGGTCGATACCATTCACTGGCCTGACGAACTTCCGCATAAGAGGCCCAGCACGACCGTTTTTCGCTCGGTCTTCAATGGTTAACCATCCTCTCTTTTGAAGCGCATAGACATTTTGGAGGGGCCAGTGGAGACGTTTCCCCGGGTTATGTCTTACCCATGAAAGCAGCCTTTTTTCTTCTGATCGGGATGGAAGTCTGTCTAAGATGCCAAGTCCCCTTTCTGTCAGGGAGGCGGTTCTGTAAAGGCTCATATTCAGCCCACCCGGCAAGGCCGACTGAATGACCTGGCCTATGGGATGAATATAGTAATCGGCCATCCATTCCAGAAAGGGTATCAGTTGCTCATGAAAAAGCGGCTCCGGATCAAGAATATCCAATACTTCTTTCACGCCCTGCTCACGGTCAGGGGGTATTCTTTCCAGGATATAACCCGTTACTTTCCGGTTGTTGAAAGGCACCAGGGCTCGAGCACCCACATGAGCCTTGGAGGCAAGGCTCTGCGGTACGGCATAGGTGAAGGTACCCTTGACAGGAGCGGATACGGCTACTCTGAGGCATGACCGATTCATGTCATTGGGCTGCATATCTTATTCACCGATATTTCTCTCTCAGTAATTTGATGGTCTCCTCAAGCCGCTTTTCTTCCATGGTGTCTTCAAGTTTCCGGACTCTTCGGTCCCACTCTCCTGGGATCAACGAAAGCGGGTACCCAATGGGTATGTTGGCCTGAAGGTCAAGAATAGAGTAACGCTCCATAATATCTTTTCCGACGGATAAGGAAATCCGGTATGGATACCATCCCTTCGCCAGCTGCCTGTAATCATCAAACTGGACGCTCGTCATCCCTTGCCCTGGGTCTCCTGGTATCCGGTAACTCAGGAGCAAGGGGAGGTGGCTTTCTTTCTCGATCAGGAGCTTTGGGCTTTCAGGACCCTTGTCTCCCAACCGATAGGCAATGGACCCGTGAAACCGGGTGAAGGCAACGGATTCCAGGTCAATTCCCATTTCGGATAAGAGCGCCAAAATGGCTTTTTCATTATTGGCCATCAAGAGCCTACGAAATACCATGTCATTGCCCGACCTGCCAGCCTGAGTCTTACCCCAAACCATCCCCTGATCTTCCAAACGTCCCGTAAACTCAGAACGGAAGAACCCGGGGGACTTTAACCACAACCTCTCTTCCAAGACTGTCCGCTCCTCTTGAGATTGAGGATCCACCACATAAGTGGTTTGGGTAATAATCAATGTCTTCAACGCGGAGAAGTTGGCTGCCATCAGGCCGACGAGCTGATCGGCGGGCATTACGTACGCGGATACCTTCCCGGGCATCATCCAGACCAATACCGCGCCCAAAAGAGTTAACGCAAGATGCCTCATAAATCCCTTCTGAATACTTGACCCTGTTTTCAAAGCTCCACCTTCACTCCTATCCGCGGTTGGAAATAAGGTCACTATATTTTCTCCTTGTAAGAGGATTTCTCGGCACTTCTACTTTCTTGCATCTGGATCAACATGGTGTCTCTTACTTGATCCATCAATCGGGTTATACTCTTCCTGTTGTAGGGCTTGATTGAAATGGGTCTGCCTACTTGTATACCGAAAGAACCTTGATTGATTTTCAAGCTGCCCTTGGGAACAATAAGGTAACTTCCGTCAATAGTGACAGGGACTATGTCACAGCCTGACTTAAGGGCCAGGTCGAATCCACCCCTCTTGAACCGCTGAAGTCTTCCGTCAGGGCTCCTAGTGCCTTCAGGAAAAATAACCAGAGAATCCCCGTTCCTAATTCTCTCCGCCGCCCTGTTCATGCTCTGGACCGCCTTTCTGGGGTCTTTCCTCGCTATCCCGATATACCCCGCCTTTCTCATGGCCAGACCGAAGAGCGGTATCCTCATAAGTTCCTGTTTCAGAATGAACTTGAAATCAACAGGCAGACACGCCAGAAGGGCAAAAATATCGAAATAACTCTGATGATTCGTCATATACACACAAGGTGTTTGTGCGTCTACATTTTCCAGTCCCTCTGGAAATACCTTTATTCCGCAAACCCAAAGAATGACCCTAGCCCATGGAGCAGCGCAATAACGATGGATATTACTCCCCTTCCTGTCAAAAAGGGAGAGCATCAGGGCAAAGAGGCAAAAAATGATAGTGTGGAAGAAAATAAAGGAGTTCAAGAACAGGAACCTGATCATCTTACGAGCAATGTCTCCTCTAATTCGCGCGCAAGTGCGCAGGGGTTCTAGGATCAGGGGACAATTATTGTGTGCCCATAATCGCTTGAAGTACCGGGTTTTTTCCTGTTACCCGGCCGCTTAACCCGGTGGACTCTTGTTGGAGTGTGGGCATTATTTGACCTTTTCCCAAGCCAGGTTCATCTCGTCAGGTGTTGCCTCTCCCAGTTCGGTTCCAGAGGTCTTCA
>JAXHTA010000193.1:0-7172 GCA_034190285.1 Thermodesulfobacteriota bacterium
AGGTCAAATTAGTCAGAAAATCGGAAGCCACGTTGACCCCGTTCTGCTTCATGCAGACCACTGCACGGCATCCGGCAAACGAGGCTGCGGTTGCCGCCTCCAGGCCCACCTTTTCGTTAACAGACCATTCCACATAAATCGGCAGGTCACTGGATGCCTCGGCCAGGGTCTCAATAATCTCCGATGAGGGATTCCCCGGATATCCTGAACAAAAGACCGCCCCGCCCTCCAGGGCACCGCGGGCAATGGCCTCGTTTCCCTGTAGAAGAATATCAACCTGTCCTGTGCTTTTACTGATCATTTTCATTGATTATTAGTAACACTTTAGCCCTTTGAAACAAACGTTAGCTGGTTACTCATCCGTGTGGGTCTCTTTCTCTCTTATTGTATGCCGCTTCCTTCAGGTGTTCAAGATTCTCCTCTGGCAATTCGCTCGTCTGAAGCCAACCTGCGTCAATTGCGGCATCAAAGATCTCCAACCCGGCCTCGGTTCTTACAATAACTGTATTCCAACCTCCAAGTCCTTCAACTGCGCCCACGGATATGTCCGCCCGTTCGGCGGTCATATCCTTGCATAACGCACAACCTTTTAGGACCAGTGGCCTGATATCGGACAGAGGAAAATCCATCCAGCCATTTTCGGTTTGAACTTGGAATACCTCGGCCGGAGGCGGAGGAATATCGAATCTGCCTGTGGACCTTTGAACTCCATGCCTCTCTAAAAAGACCGCAAGCTGCCGATGATCGACGGCCCATGTACAGAAGAGACCAATTTTGAGCGCCACGCAGCCCGCTCTCTTTTCACCATCCGGTTTCATCAGACCCATGCGGGCCAATGCCTCCATCTGGCATGGAAGCCCGACTATGCCCAACCCGTCTTTACCGGCCTCGATGGCCCTGTTCAAGGCGGATAAACCACCGGCGGCAGAGTACCTCGATCCGGCACAACTAAGGACATCCGGCCTGTTTTCAGCCGTTCTTTCTCCGGGTGAATCTTCGCCCCCTACATCTGTCAGAATGGCCGACTTTATATAACCTGTCTCAAGGCCGTAAATAAGAAGAGCTGATACCACGCCGCCGTACTGGCCCTTTTCCCTGATTTCATCATCGCAGGCCCGAGCCATAACAACATGACGATGAGTCCCGATCCCTCCGTCTTCAGCAAAACCAGGGCCTCCAGTCCCAGGGGATATAATATCGGAATCGAGGCGGGGGCACAACTGAACGCATTTCCAGGTGTCAGCACAGCACCGATCCATAACGACCACTCTACCGTCGAAGTAGTCAAAATAGGGGCAAAGCCCTACGCAGGCCCCGCAGCTGACACAGATGCCTTTGTTGATTACTTCATCGACCAAAAGGCGCTGTCCTTCTGATAGCTGAATCCCCATGCTCAATCAAATGCTCCTTTGGACGTCGCAATAAACTGTAATATCCCTTTTCAGGTCCGTTCTGAGAAGAAAAAATTCCCCAAATTGCAGCCGGCTTGATTTATAGAATTGCGGCATTTTAGGGGACCACTCGGCTCAGACTTCATAGACTTCGGAAGTCTTGGCGGCTGCCTTTGTTTGCGTTTGTGTCTTTTATATTAGAGAGGAGGGACAGGTCAAGACCAAAAAAACAATAACAACAGGAGACGGTTTGCGCCATGCCCCCTTCCCCGGAGGAGGGGTTGATGGTTGTGAAATACTCGCCAATGCCAGGTTTTTTGACTACCAGGGACAGGCGGAAATACAGTCATTGCGGGAGACTGCACTAATTCGGCACACCTTCTCAGGAAGGCAGGGCATATCCTTTATTCAGGGGGTCACATGGGTCTCTTGTCTTCCGGAGCTTTTTGAAAACTCACTACTATGCACTACCCGTGGCCCTGTCTCTGATCATTTCTTCCCTGTAATATTGATAATACTCAAAAACCTTTTTTACATAGTACTGAGTGCTCTTGATCGGGGGAACGCCTTGATACTGCCTCACCCTGCTGCTTCCGGCATTATAGGCCGCAAGGGCCAGTCTGATTTCGCCGTTGAACTGCTCCAAAAGCAGCTTGAAGTACTTCACTCCCCCGTTGATATTGTGTTCGGGGTCAAATACGTCCTTCACCCCAAGGGCCTCGGCAGTCCGCGGCATGAGCTGCATGAGACCACTGGCACCTTTCCTGGAAACGGCCATGGGGTCGTACCCGGATTCAGCCATAATGATCGCCTTAATAAGTGCAGGGTCAACCTGATGCCGACTGGCCGCCTGGAAAACGATCCCATCAAATAGGGCCTTGGATTTCTTCCTGTACAGGCTTTGGGGCCGGTCCCCACTTGAGCCGGGAGTTGCCTCTTGAAGAGACGAAGGAGTATTGACACTGCAAACCGCCTGTTCCTGGGCGACACGGCGACCTGAATTCTCTCCTTCATGGGGCGGGAGGACAGCCACGAAAAAAAGGAGAAATGCTATGCAAAACCATCTGGTCAGATTTGTTGAGAAAACTATATTAAACGGGTCTTCATCCATTGCCCGAATCCTCCTGTGATATGTTCCTCAAAATGAACTGCTCCGCAGCAAGATCTGGAAAATCAGTCCTTTTGGTGAAAAAGCATGAAAAAACAACTGGCTCCTTCTCAAGGTATAATATCACTTGACTCAAGAAACTGCAAGCACTTCGTCATTGCAATTGTAACTTCTCAAAAGGTCCGGATGGGTTTCAGTCGAGATCTCGTTTCGCAAATGCACACGCTGGTTTAAATTACAAACCTAAATTACGTTAGCTAATTTTATGCAAATATCTTCATGTCGTTGAGGAATATCCAGATCCCACGATAAAATTCTTTTTAATATTTATTTCATGCCGCAATTTGTTATCGTTATCCTTTCATTGTAATCATTGACTCTCTTCTTATCCAGGCACCTTTTGTGCAAGAATAAGGGGAATTTATTTCTTGGAACAATCCCCCTTTAATCTTGCTGTTCTATCAGATAGTTATGCAGATCATGAACGATTATTTCCTTTTAGATTGCCTTTAAATATTCCAGCAAACATATCCAACCAAGAAGTTGCCAACTATCTGGTTTTCATTTTATTGACACAAAACTTCCGGGCTGTTATACAACTATAAAGTTGGCAACAAAAAAGTTGGCATCATTTAATGAAAGGACGGATCTTATAATGTCAGGTTTGAAAAACAAATACGGCCCCTATGTGAGCGGAGATGACTTCTTCGACCGAGATGCGGAGGTCCGTCTCCTTACGAGCTTGATTGATGAGGGTAACAACACCTTGATCGTCGCCCCCCGCCGCGTCGGCAAAACCAGTCTGGTTCGTGAAACATTCCGGCGCATGGAGGAACGGAAGCAGGATTATCTCCTGTATGCCGATATCCAGCATTGTTCGACCCCGGAAGACGTTGTTGTCGCCGTCTCTATGGTAGCATATCCCCATCAGGCCCTCCGTGACAGGGTGCTGGGCGTGTTCAGCGCTTTTTTAAGGCAATGTCGCGACAACGTCGAGAGTGTCGGCTCAGGTGAACTTCTGGAAATCAAATTCCGAGAAGGATTGGCAGGCGGTGATTGGCAGGTCAAAGGTCGAAATATTCTTCAGGGTCTTGCCCGGTCCGACAAGCCCATAGCTCTCTGTTTCGATGAACTGCCGGTCATGATCAGCCGTCTTCTTTCCGCCCGGAACAAGACGGAATATGAATCAAAAAGAAGAGATGCGGACCTCTTTCTTTCATGGCTTCGCCAGGTGATGGAAAGTTATAAGCCAAGACTCCGATTCATTATCTGCGGCTCTATCGGGATAGAACCCATACTGAAGCGGCATGGTTTGAGCCATACGATTACCCAGATCAGGCCGTTCTATCTCGAGCCCTGGAGCCGTGAAACAGCCGAAGATTGCCTTAATGTCCTGGCTGAAAATTACCAGATGACTTGGAATGATGAAGCTCAAAACAGCTTGCTTGAATCCCTGGGATCCTATGTCCCTCACCATGTGCAGATGTTCTTTGGTCATCTGTGGGCAGACTGTATAAAACGCAAAACAAATAGCATTTTCCGGGCCGATGTATTGCGCATCTATGAAACCTCCATGCTCAGTACCAGGGGGCATGCGGAGCTGGCTGATTATGAAGAACGCCTGTTCCGTGTGCTTGATCCGGGATCCGTTATACTGGCCCTGGACCTGTTGACCGAGGCGGCCGTCGCCGGCGGGCTTACGCCTGAAAATTCCCGGCTCCTCACCCAGAGCGCCCAGGTGGAAAGACCGGATGAAGCCCTTCGTGTCATCATGGATGTGCTTCAACACGACGGCTATCTGGAATGGGATGAAGACAGGAAGATATGGTCTTTTGTATCCTCCCTTGTAAAGGACTGGTGGAAAAAACGGTTCAGTCAGAGCCATATCGCTCCTGAGGAAAGGAGATGATTTTATGACCGCAACACGTCTATTCAAACACAATCCCGCCTTCTTGACAGAAGAAGAACTTGAATCCTCTTTTGTCGTCAGGCATGCGGAATTGCGGATCATTTTAGACATTGTTCGGGAAAATGAAGGCCCGGCAAATCAGCATATCATCATCATCGGGCCTCGGGGCACGGGAAAGACCATGCTCGTCCGTCGTCTGGCCCTTGCTATTAAGGCGGATGAGTCTTTGAGCCGGACATGGTATCCCGTAGTTCTTCCTGAAGAGGTCTATGGTGTGGCTGCGGAAGGAGAACTCTGGCTGGAAGTGCTGAAATACATTGCAACCCAGGAAAAGACGGCGGGACGTGATTATCAGCGCTGGCTCCAATCCTATAAGGCGATAGGAAAAGAGCTTGATGATCGCAGGCGAAAAATCCACTCGCTGAGCGCTTTATCCGAATTCAGCCGGGAGCATGGTTTGAAATTACTGGTCGTCATGGAAAACCTTCAGTTGGTGCTGGGCGAGCAGACAAGTTCCGATGAGGCCTGGAATCTCCGCCGGACACTCTCCAATAACCCTGAAATCATGCTCGTCACCACGGCAACAACCCACTTCAAAGAGATCGCCAATGTCAAAAAAGCCAATTATGAACTCTTTCGGGAAATCCCCCTGGATCCACTCTCTACTGATGACTGCCGTATTTTGTGGCGTTCTGTGGCTGACGAAAATCTGGTCAATGACCGCATCCGCCCCATGGAGATCCTCACCGGCGGCAGCCCGCGTCTCTTGACTATTTTGGCTGATTTCGCCAAAGGCAGGTCATTGGCGCAGCTCATGGATGACCTGGTCGTACTCATCGACGATCATACCACCTATTTCAAGGCCAACGTGGAATCCCTGCCTCCCAAAGAGCGCAGGGTTTTCGTCACACTCGCCGAATTGTGGAAACCGGTGGAGGCCCGGCAAGTGGCTGCCCGCTGCCGCCTGGCTGTAAATATAACAAGCGCATTGCTGAAAAAACTTGTTATGAGAGGCGCGGTTACGGAAGCAGGTAAGGTAGGCCGTAAAAACCTTTATCAGATCGCTGAGAGGCTATACAACATTTACCATTTAATGCGCCTGTCCAATATTGAAGCTGATCGCGTAAGGGCCCTTGTTCGCTTTATGATTCCTCTCTATGGTGAAGAGACCCTGGCATGCGCTTTAGCCACGGAGGCCTGTAATGAAAACACGGCACGCCGAAGCGCATTGATTGAAGGCTACAAGGAAATCCTTTCAAGCGCAGCGATTGACAGCCACAGTCTTGAACGTATATATCAGGTTACGCCGAAAACATTCCTGTCATTGCCGGAAACTGCTGAAATAACCGGGAAGTTTGAAGACATTAAGTTCCAAAAAGAAATCATTAGTCTCAAACAAAAAGCAGACCGGGCATTACAGGCCGGGGACATAGAGAGCTTTGCGGATCATCAGGACTCATTACTCCTGCATTATGGCGATTCTCAAGACCTTGCTTCGCTTGGAGAGGTTGCCGGGGCATTATTCAACAAAGGTTTTGCCCTTGGATCACTCGGCCGCAGCGAGGAAGCGATTGCGGTCTATGACGAGGTTGTTTCACGGTTTGCGGATGTGGATGAACCGGCCCTGCGCGTGTTGATTGCCGGGGCTTTAGTCATCAAAGGTATTATGCTTGAATCACTCGGCCGTAGCGAGGAACTGATTTCGGTCTATGACGAGGTTGTTTCACGGTTTGGGGATATGGATGATCCGGCCCTGCGCGGGCAGGTCGCCAGGGCTTTAGTCAACAAAGGTGTTACGCTTGGATCACTTGACCGTAACGAGGAAGCGATTGCGGTCTATGACGAGGTTGTTTCACGGTTTGCGGATATGGATGAACCGGCCCTGCGCGGGGAGGTCGCCCGGGCTTTAAATCAAAGAGCACGGCGCGTGTATGAAAAGGAGGATTATGGTATGCTTGATCAGGCGGCAGCCGACATAAAGAAGGCCCTTTCCATTGATCCTGAAAATACCTATCGTCATACGCTCGCATGCCTGTTGGCATTACAATCCCAGTGGGATGATGCCTTGGCACAAGCTCGTTACTTTGCTGATGATGAATCTATGATTAGAGAACATCCCGGGGATATTATCGACTTTTTCATATTTGCGGCCGCGTCGAATAAAGCTGAAGAGGCTTTGCAGGCTGTCGGAAAGACAAAAATAGAGTCAGCTATGGAACCGCTGATTGCAGCACTCTCAATCTCTGCAGGAAGACAGGTGCGCGCCCCCCGTGAGGTCTTAGAGGTAGCAAAAGACATACTTGAAAGGATCAAAAAAAAGGTGGAATCAGCCAAGCAAGGTGATAAGAAGTCCCTTTTTTGAGGGTAAACTGCAGGTGATTCGGCCTTGTGTGTCAGGCAAAATCCGACTCCAGGATGTTGTGGGTTCAACTGTCGGGCGTGAAAAGCGGATTTGGGTTCAGCAAGGGCGTGGAAGTGGAGACAGTGCCAGGCGGCTTTATTATGCCGGGAGAGGGGAAAATCGAGGAAATCCGGGTAAAGCTATCCCTTGAACTCAACTGAGCTTTCAAAAATCAGGTCGTGAAGGTCTCCGGATATTGGGGTCTATCGCCGATGGAATAGGGTGACAGCTTCCATATCTCAAAAACTTTCTTATATTGTGCCTGTCCTCTGTATCTTGGAGCGACTAACTTAAAGAAATCTTCAAGTTCCATTTTTGCGATGGCATGAGGAGACAAACACCACCGAACAATGGCCAGGTTTT
>JAXHTA010000194.1:0-7156 GCA_034190285.1 Thermodesulfobacteriota bacterium
TTGTGGTCTGGACGGCTCGAAATGTCATTCTAAGAGACGAAAATGCCGTCCGTGCTTTTTTCAGCCATCCTATACTCATAGTCTGTTGGCTCTATCTTCTGAGCACGTTACCTTCCTTTGTCAACGCCAGAGATTTCACATCGGCGTTCCTGTTTCTCACAACCAAGCTTCTCGCCTATGTCGTACTGGCCTCAATTATAGCCGATATGGTGCGGACACGTGATCGTTTGGCCTCGCTCTGTAAGACCGTCCTTAGCATCTCCCTGATAGTCGTCGGCATATTCGGGTCTTATGAACTGGCCAGTGGTAATTCAATACTGAGTTTTTTTGGTTTGGACTACCACTTGATATCCGGTTCGTCTGAAGGAATTCTGGCCACCACCAAAACAGATGTCCTTTCAGTAGACAGGGAAGCGGAATGGTTCAGGGTGGCATCAACATATCTGGATCCGGACCTGTTTTGTGTGTTTGTTATTCTATCACTGGGTTACGCCATGGGTCTTTGGCATCTTACGGTCTCAGGCTTCTGGCGGGCCATAATTGTCATATATTTTCCCTTGGCCCACGCTATGCTTATTGCAACAGGTTCCAGATCCGGATTCCTTGCCATTTTCGCTTTCTGGATCATGGTACTGTTCATGTTTCGGGTTCGCTTTCGAATAGCGCTAATCACCTTCTCTTGTGCAGGCATTTTATGTCTGATCCCTTTTCTGCACGAACTGTTTCCCGCGTACCGCAGCGGGATTTCAATGGATGCATTTCACAGCGATGCCCGGTACGGCTTCTGGAAAACAGGGATCAACATGATTCGAGATAAACCATTGATAGGTATCGGCTTGGCAAATTTTACAGCTGAATATTTCGATTACAGTTCGCCTTCGGCCATCAAAGGAAAGGCCTACATGGCTCATAACATTTTCCTCCAGGTCCTTTCTGAAACAGGCCTGATAGGTCTTGTCTTTTTTTTGGCTCTTATATTCTCAGTCTTGACGACCCTCTGGCGTATGATACGAGACTCAAAAGATGCTGAAATCGTTAATCTTTCAAAATGTCTGTTTGTTTCGGGTGTCAGTTGTGTCCCGTTAGCCCTTACCCACAATGTTCTCGACCTGGCTTATCTGTGGATAACTCTTGGCGTAATTGTTGCGGTCTGTAACTTGGATTCGGGTGCCAGCGCAGATTCGAAACACAATGAGATGTCTGGTGTTCTGTGCTGATTTCATGTCAAGGTCTTGCATTGGAGGGAGAGTAAAAAAGGTTGCATCCGCATTGGTTTGGCGATAAAGTGTATGCAGAGTCCTGTAAGGCTTTGAAATCAGTGATTGATTACAATTATCAACCGCTGATGCTGATCGATATGCCGGGATGACAAATGGCGACATTTCAAGCAGTCCGCGGATGCCCTCCTGCCCGGGGGACCATGTATATCGGGGATCTCTTATGAAAGACACTCAAGTAAAGAATTTTGTGAGGATTCTTATCATTACAATCGTCTTGATTTTTTTTCACAATGCCTCGGCTTTTCGGTTGTGTCAAGCCCAAGGCTATTGGGGCCGAAACGACCAGATGGCTTCTGATGAAGAGTGCGAGCGGTCTGAGAAGATGCATCCACATTTGAGGAAGATGGAAATTGTCTTCCCAGGGGCAGATTTGATGACAGGTGCGTTCGGGACTGTCAGACAGGGAAAGAAGAGTTTCCCCGGCCCCGTGTCGTGTGACGGCATGTTATTTGCTTCAAACGAAACAGAAGAAATTGAATCTCTTGATATGTCGTATAATGACCAGTTATCTTTGCGGCCAAGGATGTCTCCTCAATTCGGCGTGCCAATAGATGTCCGGGACTTCGCATTGGGCGTTGAATACTTGCCTTTACTTCCGCTTGCCGGTATCTACGGGGATGTCGGGGTAAAATGGGCGAAATCGGCTGGTATTGAATGGAATCGCATAGAGCCGAGGCCGCCTGATGAAAAAGGCAGGCATTCTTACAGGTGGGCGATCCTCGACCGCGTGATTCTGGATTGGCAGAGGGCAGGGGTCAACAATCTTCAACTATGGCTGAAATGTACTGCCCAGTGGGCCACCAGCCCGGTTAGGACGAGAAAAAGAGTTTCTTTGACACGGCGAAGCTCATCACCACCAAAAGAAGATTATTGGGACGATTACGCCGACTTTGTCCGCAACGTTGTGGAACGTTATGACAAAGACGGGGAGCATGACGCCCCCGGCCTCCTTTATCCCGTGCATCATTTTCAGATAGAGGCCGAAGTCCAGCATCATGGCCAGTGGCAGGGAACAGCGGACGAGTATTTGAAGCTATTGGCAACAGCTTACGATGCCGCCAAGCGAACGAACCCCCAGGCTAAGATTATCCTGTCAGGTCTTACTTTTGTTGATATTGCGGATGATATGCCGTCACGCGAGGCATTGCTGAAGCGTATCAAAGAGGACCCGAGGCTTTCAAGGCAATTTGAGATCAATGAGAGAATTCTCAGCAGACCGGATATCTTCGACTACGTGGCGTTCAACTATCTGACGGATTACAAGGCAATTTACGGCATAACGGACTGGATTCGACATCAAATGCGCAAACACGGTTATGAAAAACCTATCTGGGCAAGCGACGCCTTTAGTGGTCTGCTGATATATCACAATGACCTTAACACACCGGTTCCATCCAGTAGCACCCGCCAGAACATATTCAATGCGCTGGAAAATGCCACGAATGGGTCTGATGGAGAATACGTACGATGGTTTCGATCCTATCAGTCTGCTGTTATGACAAAAAAGGTCCTGGCGTCAATGGAGTTGGGGCTCGTCGGAATAAATGTGGGCAATACTCGAGATTGGACAGAGGCCTGGAATTTCCCTTCGCACTATCAAAAAAGTACTGCCCCGATGGGATTAGTTGACCTGGAGATCAGAAGAAGACAAATAGTGTCATGGAAAGGTCGCCCTGCCTATTACGCCCTGAAGTTTTTAACAGGACTATTGAAGGACGTCGAAACCATTACCCGTCTCAAAGGCCCGGAGGGGGTCTTTGCGTATCACATGATCAGGAAAGACAAATCCCTTTTCGCCATGTGGTATGATCCAAACAAGGTAGCCTTGCCGGGTGATAAGATGGCCCAAAAGCGGGTTGCTTTTAGGACAGAAAACACGAACATGAGGCTATCCAGTGTGATTGTTGACTATGGCCAGCAGTCAGCGGAATGGGAAGATCTTACTGCAACGGGAGAGACGTTCTCCTGTACCTTGAGCGAAATGCCGGTTTTTATCGAAGGGAGCGAGGAGCTTACCTTTGTTGACAGCCTGTAGATTCCGGTTGCTGAAGGAAATCACCTTGATCTGCCCGAGGCTATCATCATGATACCAGCACTGATACCGATCAGGAACAACAATCGAACAGACGCATTGGCCTTCGAGAAGGACTTGCGGGTTCTTCGCTGCCCTATATGCGAGGCGGAAAGTGTCAAATTTCTCTATCCGTTGCCGGACTTCTCTATTGTTCGATGCCGTCGGTGCGGTCTTGTTTTCTCCACCCTTCCCGTTGACAGGTTCAAGCTTGAACGAATGTATGGCGACGCCTATTTTGAGAGCCGCCGCGAGTATTTTTTCGAAAATCCGATAGTTGATTCTTCTAAGTGTCGGGACAACGATAATATCCGGAATTTCAGGCACGGTCTTTCCCTTGTTAATCGATATGCTTCCAAGGGAAGACTCCTGGACGTGGGGTGTGCCTTAGGCGCGTTTCTTTCCCTTGCCCGTGATCAGGGTTGGGAGACCCATGGGGTGGATATCTCCAAATATGCCGCGTCTTATTGCCATAAGGTACTGGGGCATGACGCCGTTGCCGGAGACCTCATGGACATGCAATTTCCAGGGCAGCGGTTCGATGTCGTTACACTATGGGATGTGCTGGAGCACTTCCATGATCCCGCAGGCCAATTGAGAGCGGTGCATAATATACTAAAGAAAAATGGAATCGTCCTGCTTGACACTCCAAATGAAGATGGTCTGTTGCGTCTGCTTGCCCGCCTTTCTTTCCTCGCGAGTAAAGGCAGATTTGCATATCCCGTACGTAAGCTTTATCATCACTTTCATCTCTTGTATTTCTCCCCCAAGACCCTTGAGATACTTCTTGAAAGAAATGGATTCTCCTTGATCCATCTTGAAAAAAGGCCTATTCCACATAACAAAGGCAGGGCTAACCCTGCGGAACGCGTCTTGTTGAAGTTGTTTTCCGGTCTGGAGAAAATTCTTGACAAGGAATATGAGCTTCTTGCTGTTGCGAAAAAGGTTGGCTGATACATGAGGGGTAAAAAAGTCGTTCTGATGGGGGGAGGGTTTTCCGGGCTATGGTTAGGCGCTCAGTTGATCCGACGGGGATATGATATCGAGCTGCTGGAAAAAGAAGAAGAAGTCGGGGGACTCTTACGGAGTCAGACCATCAATGGATTTACTCTCGATCTTGGGCCCCACATATATTTTCCATCTCATAAGAGCTATTATGAATCGTATATAGATAAACCTCTGCAACTGGTGTCGGCGTTTTATGGGTTTGCGTATTGCGGCCGTCAAATCCGTTCGCCTATCACTCCCCGAAACCTTTACAGGTCGCTACCGCTCAAAGACACTTTTCTTTTAGGATCCAGCTTTCTTTTAAACCAGCTTAGGTTTTTCAGCCCGAACAAGGATTTCCTCAACGCAGAGGAATGGGCGGTCCGACAGTATGGCCGGCTGGCCTACCGCGGCTTTTTTCAAGACTACATTCCAAAAGTGACAGGGATGTCGGCGGATCGCGTCTCACACGAATGGGGCACGGAAAGGACCCGTTTTTATAAGCAACACAACCTGTTCCAGAAATCCTTGCGTCTTGTGAAGCAGATTTTTGAGAAATCAGATGGGGAAGACGGGCCTCTTAAGTTGTATTATGCCGCCAACGGATCTCAGCGGATTGCCCAAGGCCTTTCACGTTTTATTACCGACAATGGGGGGTCTGTTCGGACAGGGTCTTCGATAAAAAGGGTTGAGTTGTATCGAAACAGGGCGGTAAAATGCCTGGTCTCCGATCAGGGCGGCAGGGAAGAAGAGGTGCGAGGTGATTATTATATCAACACGGTACCCATCACCGAGTTTATCAAGATGATCCACGCAGTCCCGCCTGTGGTCCTTGAAGCGGCAAACGCCTTGAAATTTCGTCATCTTCGTTGTTTGTATTATGTTGTCCATCGTACCAATGTTATGGATAAGATGCAGATATATTTCCCGGAAAAGAAATATATTTTCAAACGTGTTTATGAGGATCCTTCTTTTCTTTTTTCGCCTAGCGGTCGTACGGCGGTTTGCGCGGAGATCTGCTACAGCCCCGGAGACGCCTTAAGCCAAGCGGAGGGGAAAGAAGTAGGGCCTCTGGTCCGGGAGCAGCTGTGTTCCTTTTATAAACTTCGAGAAAAAGAATTGATTGATGAGTCGAATCGTGACGCCCAATTTGCATATGCGGTCTATGAAAAAGGATACCTTGAGCATCTGCATACAATTGCCGAGTTCCTCTATAACATCGACTCGCTCCTCTCATTCGGACGCTCAGGTCTTTTCCGATATAATTTCTTGACGGATCTGATTATTGACGCAGCCAGGACAGTTTTGCGCTACCTTGAATCAAACCAGTCAAAGCATGAATTCCTAAGATCTGCCGACCCCAAAGGAGATTTTCTATAAACCCTCTGTAAGCATTGGAATCGGATTATCATGAAGCCTAGAATAGTGATGCTTTTCTCAATGAGTTTTCAGCCATACCAGGGCCGATATCTGCGAGTCTATAACCAGGCTAAGACCCTTGTCGAAGCGGGCTATGACGTAATATTGCTCGCATGGGACAGAGACTGCGCCTCCCCTGAAAAAGAGGTTAGAGACGGAATAGAGATTCGTCGATTTCATATACCGGCAGGCGTGGGCCAGGGGCCCAAAAATGTCCTAAACGTCTTGAAATTCAATCGGGCGGCCTTTCGTTATCTCATGACACAGCCATTCGATATCGTTCATTGCTACAACCTTGACGCCGTTGTTACCAGCCTGGCTGCGGCCAGGCTCCGCAAAAAGAAGGCCGTTTTGGATCTCTGCGAACCCGAGTATTATGCATTCTGGGACAAGAAATTTTCGTGGTTCCTTAAGGGAATAAACCAATTGGAGATAGGGCTTGCCAGGCGGTTTGATCACCTCTTTGTCCATAATCTGTACCAGGTTCGAAAATTCCGGGCCAGGGGCATTTCCCATCTGACCCAGGTCGGATCCTACCCCAACAGGGCTTTGATGCCTTCTGAAATCACCAAGGAGTCTGACGGAGAGTGTGTCATAGGGCGAATTGGGACAATTTATGAGAATAACGGTATTGAAGAATTGATAGCCGCGTTTGAAAGACTCCTCGAACGGAAGCAACAAAGAGGCGGCGGGGGCTTGTCCTACCGCCTGTTTCTTGCAGGGAGGATCTATGATTCCTTCAGACCCACCTTTGACGCATTGGTCGGACCGCTAAAGGAATACGTGGATGTTCATGGTGCATTCCAGGCTGCGGACCTTCCTCGGCTTTACGGTAAAATCGATATATCGGTCATGATCTCCCGGAGGACAAGATGGTTCCAGAATATAACCCCGACCAAGCTTTTCGATTCTTTATTAAACGGGGTGCCGGTGGTGGCTAACGACATTGGAGATATTGCCGAAATTCTGGGAGGAGGGCCGTGCGGGGTGATAGTCGATGAATCAGATACGGACAGTATCTGCAGTGGCATTGAAAGGTTGGCCCTTGATCCCTCCCTCCGTTTGGAAATGGCCAAAAATGCCTTGAGATCGGCCAGGGACAAGTATACGTGGGAGGCCTATAAGGAGGAATTCTTGCTGAAATACAGGACTTTATCAATGTAGGCTGTAACTTCTCAAAAAGTCCCAAAGTTTTGCCTCATTTCATGGAACGGCGGTGTTGCCGTAAAATTCATCCGAGGGCAGCCTCATAGGAGGCCCTCTCAATAAGCGGCCGCCATGGGGAGAAGGTTATTGAGACCCCCGAAGAGTTGTTTCGCCGTGTAGCCAGACATATTGCCTCGGCCGAGCTTATTTATGACCACAATGCGGATATCTCCCTATGGGAAGAGACTTTTTA
>JAXHTA010000195.1:0-7115 GCA_034190285.1 Thermodesulfobacteriota bacterium
GGACACTGATGCCATGGCGGTGGAAATTACCGGAAGAATAAGAAAAGATAGAAAAGTAAATAGTATCTTCTGAACCACTTTTCCTCGCAAGCCTATTTTGACGGGCGGAACCGGCGCTCTATGGAAGGGCTATTCGCTGCTATTTTTGCTGTTTCCGGCCCCAATTACGGAACATCGTGTGCCTCTGCTTGCTCTTGAGAAAGGTGTTGAACCTGTCCTAATCCTTTTGCTGGCATTTACTGATTCCGGCAAAGACCTTTCAATTCCCCCACATGATAAATGGGGCTTCAAAGAGATCATCAACACAATAAGCTGGCAACCAGCTTATTGTGTTTTAGAGGCCTGTGATATGACAATAAACCTCATTTTTCCGGTGAGTGTAATTTCGCCTCATTTGATAAGCAGGGACCTATGTAAATTACTCCGAGAAGCTTTTCTTTTTCTTTATCAACTACTTCTTGAAGTCCTTCGATGTCGCTTTCTATCAGCCTTTCGCTTCCTGTATAGCCCACCTTATACGCAACATAGGCAGGAGTGCCCGAAGGGTAATACTCCTTCAGAAGCGGCATCAGATCATTGATATCCCTCAATCCCATAAATACAATCAGGGTTTCTCCGTTTTCGGCCAAGGTCTTGACCATGTCCGGATTGCCCATAAGCCCCCTGGGAGTGGTGAGAACCAAAGAACCATTACATCCAATTCTCTTTTCTATCAAAGCATTGGCGGCATTAAAAGCACTCAAGCCTGGGACAATCTCAATAGTTCTTTCATCAAAGTACTGGGTAAGAGACCTACACCCGCTCCAGATGGTGGGGTCGCCATATTCTATAATCGCTACGGATCTGTTCTTATCCAGAACATTCCTTATTTCCCTGGCCGCATCGGTACGCCTTTTTTTCAGCAATTTCTTAAACTCTTCCTCAGAAAGGTCCGGATTTTTCTTCCTCAATACCGGCGGAACGAACTCATACAAATCGAACAGCACAGGTCTCTTACCCATGTATCTGGAAAAGCGTTCCTGGAGATCCGGCGGGCAGACAAACGCATCTGCCTTTGCCAGGCAGGAGATCGCCTCCAGGGTAATCAAATTCCTATCTCCGCAGCCAGTTCCGATGACGTAGAGCTTCGGCTCTTGCCTAAGGGACATAGCTTCGATTCTTTCAACCGCCTTTACACCGCGGTCGGCCATCAGGTCATCAGGTAAAACTAATGAAAACTTACCCCCTTTCCTGATGGCTTTGCCATCGATCCGATCAGAAATCATTATGCGATCTCCGAAACAATTCAAAAAAATTTCACCATACGATAAGAGGGAGCGGTAGCCATCTGGGGCAGAAACGATAAACACGGTATTCAGATCATAATACACCCCCTTCCTTTCAAGTATCCCGAGTAAGGATGCTCCACTATATTTCTTTGTTCCATGATAGCCTCTTCCCTCTCCCACCACCTTAAGGTGAATGTCCTTCAAGGGATATGATGAAAGCCCCTTGATAACTACAGGTTTTTCGGTATCGCCTGTAATCATGAATTCTGGTGAATTGAGCCTCGCGGATTTGTAGCAGGCTATCTTCAGATGCAGATCCATCACCTCAATACTGGTGATTCCTTCCAGGCATCGGTCTGTGTAAAAATCATTTGCTGCCACCAGTTTGGGGAGATTAACCAGGCGCTTGAATTTTTCAGAATGAGAATATTCCTTCCTGTGAGGCATTATGGGAACCGCCTTCAGGCCGATTATTATATCAGCAGGATTTCTGTAGAATATCTCTCCCCAGGAAAACACAACCTGCCTTCCGTCTTGGTTGCGAATCAGAATGGCGAGATCTGTTGGCTTGGAAAACTCTTCATCTTCCTTTTGAATGCCGGCGAGTTCAAGGAGAGTTTTCAACGGTACGCCACAGTAATTGAAGACCCCATGGAATGTTCCGTCTCTGGTTACTTCGTTTAACTGGGCTTCTACAGCCTGGTATCTACACATGCCTTCCATTGTAAGGTCTAGGGGTTGTCTGATATTACCGGTTATGCTGAGTGATGTCACTGAACCGGCCCATGACCAGCTAGCAAAAAAGATCGCTACAAATAGAAGTATAACCAAAAGTCCATATTTCCTTTTCATCATAGATTCCTCACATTGAATTATAGGTGATAATTCAGCCTTTTGAAAATAAGGGGCTTTGGTTTGTGGTGGTCTCTTTTGGCAAAGCCGCTTCACAAATTCTTCATAGCTCGTAACACGCCCCCTGGGTTATAAACAGGGGTCTGGCTTAGCCAAGACAGGGAACCGTCTTTGGGGAGGCTGTCCTATAGGGCTGTCCTGCGATTGATTTCGTGGCCAACCCGCCGTTCAATAAGATGATAATGTTTCACGGCTTTGCCAAAAGAGACCACCACAAATCTGTAACTAGCTTACATTTATTTCAAAGGGCGAACGTGTTACAATTATTGTTGAAATCCTGTTAACAAGCGAATTTGTTCTTCTGCCGCCTTGATCAGTTTTTCATCAGACGACGAAGCGAGAGAGATGAACTGTTTGAAATGGTTAATTGCCCGAAGATACTCTTGGCTCTTTTCAAACACAAGCGCAAGGTTGAAATGTGCCTCTTTGTAGTCCGGGTTCAACTGCAAAGCCTCCCTATATTCTCTAATGGCGCCCAAGTATTTGTCCTGGTGATGATAGATAGTTCCCAACCGGTAATGGGCCTCGGAGAATTGGGGATTGAGATCAAGTGCCTTCTCGTATTGCTTTCTAGCGCTTTCAAACCTGCCTTCTTGATGGTAGATAGCCGCCAGGCAGTTGTGAGCGAGACAAGAAGTCTTTTTACATGCAGGATTACTCTCCAAAAATGATTGAAAATCTTTTTTGGCTGAAGGGAAGTTGCCTCCGTGGTAATGGATCATCCCCCTGTTCAGACACGCCTGCCTAACATTGCCTGCGTCAATGGCTTTCTGGTACTCTGCAATAGCGTCCTCCAGGTTTCCTCCTCTATGATAAGCCATTGCCAAATAGTAATGTATATCAGGGTAGCAGGAATCTATTTGTTCAACCATTTGATATTCGGCAACCGCCTTATCCCAATTTTCAAGCTCGAAGTAGATATTTCCCAGAATAAAATGGATCTCCGGATCTGGCGGATTTTCTTGTAGTACCAAAAATCCTTCTTCTTTCGCGAGGTCCAGACTTTTTATCTCATAGTATGCCATACACAAATTATGATGGAGCCTTGGGTAGTGTGGATCAATCTTACCCACCTGCTCAAATTCATTTATTGCCTTGCCAAATTCTTTTTGGCGGAGGCAAATTGTTCCGAGAAGAAATCTGGTTTGGGCGTTTATGGGATTGAGGGATATAGCCTTTTGTAACTCTCTTTTGGCCCGAACGAGATCTTTCAGACGAAAACAAATAATAGCCAAATTCTCCCTAGCCACGACCAGATCGGATATTGTTACCAAGGCCCTTAGACTGGCCTCTTCAGCCTTTTTCAGCATGCCTTTGCCATTACCGGAATTTGCCAAGAGCAGATAGGTCTCACCTATAAAGGCCCATGCTAAAGGAAAGTCAGGCTCCAAGGTTATCGCCTTATTGAATTCTACGAGGGCATTGGAATAATCCTTCTTTTTCAAAAGGCAGTATCTTCCACGGAGGTAGTGTTCATAAGTGAGTGAGGATTGGGGCATAAGGGACTTGATCCTTTCCATTCCTTCCTTTTCCAGACTCACGTTTAACACAAAAAGAAGTTCTTGAAGGAGGTTTTCTTGGAGGTTTAGTATTGCATCCAGCTTTCCTTTTTGTTTTGCAAATTCCGTGGTCATTCCTGATTTCGCATCGGTAACCATACCGGTAATTGTTACCTTCTCTCTTCTAATCTCAAAGCTCCCCCAGACCAGCATATCAGTATCCAAGGCTTTACCGATCTCCAATATCTTCATGTCTGATAGTCGCTTTGTCGGAGAAGTCGGTTTCCCTGGCGGGACATCATTGATCAAAGTAATGGTCGTCAATTCATTGAGTGATAACCTTAAGTATTCGATGAGGCCAATTCCCAACCAGCCATCTTTGTCGTCCTTTCCGCGGTTCTGAAATGCCTGAACTGACACACTGAGATTATTCTCTTGAGCGAAAGTTGTATGTATTCTTAATCCTGGTACAAGAATTAGAAACAAAAGGAAATAGAAATAAGCCTTTCTTAGTTTCATATAGATACAGCCTGTTCAATGAAAATCGATGATTTCGTAAAAAGTTGGCCTCTTGAAAATAAGGGCTTTGACCCGTGGGGATCTTTCTTGGCAAAGTCGCATCACTAATGCTTCATGGCCTTTGGCACGCCCCCTGGACAAAAAAAAGGCGGTTGGCGCCTGCCCCATTGAAAAAGCTTTCCAGCAGGAAGGTCAACAGGGCAGGCAGACAAGACAACCGGTTCTTGGGAAGGGGAAGAAAGAACAACAGAAAATGCACACTACTTCATGTAGGTTTTCTTGAAATCTTTCCAGGAAAAACCAGGAAGTGGTGTTACCTCGAATACATCTTTTTCCGGAGCAACCAAAATGTCAATACTCACCGAATTAAATTCCTTCAGACACTTCTTTTTCTCTTTCGGGGGAGTATCTTTATCCCTTAATTTGGACTTCAGTTCTTTAAATCCCTTGGGGAAGTCAAATTTCTTGGTGAGTTTTATCGCCTTTCCGGTGGATATGCTGGCAAAGATGAAACAGAATTCCCCGATGCTTTCGTCAAAGGCGAGATTTCCATTCAATATTCCTTTTGACCCTTTTCCGTGCCAGGCCCCTGTGATATAAGTGACCGCCTCAGCCGGACAGGCCTTGGTTGATCCACTGACTACAAACTGGTCCCCTTTTGGAGGTATCTCGCCTGGGTAAAGGTGAGACAAGGCAATCTGACAGGCCCTGTAACCGAGTGCTATCCCGGGGCCGACACTGCCATGAAATCGTTTGATATCTTTAATTCCTACCTTAATGTTGCTACAGGATACTTGCTGGATACCTTCCATCTTGGGGTTACGCAGGGTAATAGTGGGAATTCCTTTTAAGCACCCTCCGCAGCCTCCAGCCACAGCATCTGCTAAGAACACCGAGAGGGATAGGGCTATACTTATTGCCAGAGTTATTGCCAGTTCTTTTGATTTCATGTATTTCATTTCTTTGTCTCCATTTCCCTTAATTGTTTTCTTGCCGTTTGACATCCTATTTCAAGATCGCAGCCCAAGTCTCTATATAGCTTTCTTAATCACGCATTATTTTCACCTCCTTTTTAGTTCAAATACAATGGGAAGTTTCAGAACCATTTCTTTCATTTCTAAAAGGGGAGGAATTGGGGGGAAAGGCTTCGCCTTCACTATGGTTTCAAGACTCGCCTGGTCCAGTTGCCTCTTGCCTGAGGATTCGATTACTCGCATGTCTGCAACGTCCCCATCTTCCCGGACTATGAACTGGACTTTTGCCACCCCTTCCTTCATGTCTATTCGGGCCTTTTCCGGATATACCTTGGCAACCTCAATCCTTTTCCATATAAGATCGAGATACCATTGGAGCAGTCCTCTTCTTCCAGTGGCGAGGTCTTCGTCATGAATCCTCTCTTTTCGAAATTCCGGTAATTTGGGCTGCGAATTATTCATGGCAATTGCCGTCTTTTCAGGGTGGAACAGAGTATCTGTCAGGCTATTATGAGGATGAGGATCAATGATTGGCCCCGGTATACCTTTTATAGTTTTGCTCTGTTTTTTGATGACTTTGTTTTTCACGGCAGGCTGCTTTTCAGCAACTGGTGTATTCTCTGTTGTTTGATCAATCACAAAAGATATTTCTGTGTCCTTGACAGGGGGAGAAGTGCCGCCAAAACCGGTTAGACAGAAGACACTTACATGGACAAAAAGCGAAATGGCAAAGGCAATCTTGGTCGATTTGTTCATCGGTTACCTACCTTTTGGGTTCCGTTTCGGTTGCGATTACGATCTTTGTCGCCCCGGCCAGTTTAACAGTGTCTAAGACCTTGACCGCGTTTTCAAGGATGATCTGTCTATCCGCCTTGATGATCACACCTTTATCGGGAGACTCTTTCATTATTCTGGTCAGCTTTGCCAAGAGAGTTTCCGGAAATGCAATTTCACCATTCAGGAGTATCCGGCCATCCTTTATAATACTTATGGTGACATCTTCTCGATCCTGCATCTGGGAAGATTGTGCAGCCGGAAGATTAATCTTAAGCCCTTCGTCCAGAATGAAGCTGGAGGTCAAGAGAAAAAAAATCAAGAGAAGAAAGATCATATCCACAAGAGGTGCAATATTTAAGTGAATTGGCTGATGGTGATGCCTTCTAAGCGCCATCCTTCCCCCACTTGCTCAATATCGAAATCAAGTCCTCGGATACCTCCTTTATCATAATCTCCAGCTGGTCGACCTTGCCCATGAAGTAGCTGTAAAAAAGAAGGCAGGGAATTGCAATTGTAAGTCCGAAGGCGGTTGTTAACATAGCCTCCCAGATGCCCGAGGCAAGTTGACTTACATCTACCCTTCCTCCAAGTTTTTCAATCTGCATAAAACATCTAACCATTCCTGTTACGGTCCCTAATAGCCCAAGGAGTGGAGAAATATTGCCAATGGTGTTAAGGATATTCAGATTTACCTCCAGACCCTGGAGCTTTTTGGAGCCCGTTCGTTCTATTGCCTTTTCTATGTTTTCAATATCAGGTTCTATTTCAAACTGCCTGATTCCGGCGGCCATAACATCCGTCATAGGTCCTCTTTTGTCTTCAGCAAGCCTTAATGCCTCTTTAAGGCTTTTCCCTTTTAACAAAGCCTCCACCCTTTTAGTAACCTGCGGATTTTCTGCTTTCCCTTTCCAGAAACGCCAGATACGTTCCAGTATAATCATCAAACTAATCACCGAACAAATGGCAAGGAAGTACATGACTACCCCGCCTTTGCTAAACATTTCCCAGAGACTCATTTCAGATCCCCTAAATTACCACCAGTGAGGATATCCCCATTGACTTTGTATCAGGCCATCAAGAAACGTTATGCCATTATGCCATTTTCAGGATGTCACCGTATGTTTGTTTTCACCCCTGAAAATGTCCTGACGTCCCCTGCCGACCTA
>JAXHTA010000196.1:0-7094 GCA_034190285.1 Thermodesulfobacteriota bacterium
CTTTTTGCCATTTGCAGTCTCACCCCAGCCGTTCGGGTAAAACCTAAGGGAATACCTCTGCCTGGAGGACTCAAATTCATCCGATTCGCTCCTTAATTCAATTCTGTCAAAAAAGGGGGTATTTGGGGTTGCAGCATATAAGAAATCGACCTTTTCAGTCTGACTAACCAAGGTATAGTCATGTATTGCGGTTGCCAAAAAGTCACATACCGTGATCCCGTGAACATCTGGGCGTGAAATACCCATGAACAAGAAAAATAAAGAAATAACTATAATTTTCATCACAAATTCCTCAATCTTGTGATTCTTCTCTCATCTTCAAAGGGATTATCACTACCTTTTCACCAAGGAGGAAATCATTATCTTCAGGAATCTCAACCTGAACTTCCCTGCCCCACACCTGAAGGTCAGGCCTTTTTTTCAGCCTAACCGGAAACTCAACTATCCTTGCCCCAATACCTACAACCCTTCCGATTGTCTCCTTTTCTTCACCAGCCAACGATACAATAGTCAATTCTTGTTCCATGGATACCCGGTTATATACATTTTCATTGATATATCCAATGATGTAAGATGGTGACTTCGGGTGGAGTGTCAAAAGAGGTGTAAAGGGTGATACTTTTTCATCCACCTTAACGTTGACAGAACCTATTATTCCGGTAACCGGTGCGAAAATGCGAAGCCTATTCTTCTCATCAAGCAACAGCCTTAGCTCTTCTTCCAGCCTTTCTTCTTGAGCCTTAAACGGATTCTCGGTTGAAATCAGCTCTTGCTCGAGCATATTGATCTTGATCTGGATGGGGTCTATCGCCAATGATAGGGCTTCGTGCAGACTTTCTATCTTTATCTGAATCGGAGTTTGTGTCTCGGTCTTATTTGTCTGCTCTTTGCTCTCTTGGATGCTTTTCAGTTCAGAAGCGAGTTCCTTATTGATGGTATACTGTGCCTGAAGCTGCTTTATCTTGTAATCAATCTCGCTAATCTTCGCTTCTTTCTGGGCTTTGAGCGCATTTGCTTGAGACTTTAAGCCTCCGGTGCGTACTCTACGATTGGCCCTGAGTTCTTCAAGTTGATGGGAAACATTGTTAATTTCCATGATCAATTCGGACCGATCAAGATCAATAAGCAACGTTCCTACTGTAATCGCCTGTCCGGGCACTACATGAACATTCTTGATTTCCACTGGGTTTTCAGAATTTATCACGATTTCCCTTGTGTCGGCAATCCCATAAAATTTAGTTGATTCGGTCTTGTATTTTAGAATAATGACTGCAACTGCAATAATGAGAAGCCATGCAAAGTAGAGTAATGTGTTGTTCTTCATCATTTCCGATTTGCCATTGCGGATTACAATTCTACTGTCGTTTCCTGCAGCAGGAGGCTTACTCCTTTTATAGTCTTAATCTTGTTGAGCTCTTCAACAAAATCAGACTTGCTTTTTCCTCTCCTGAGTTTGACATGATAGGCATAATCAAGGCGTTTGCCCTGGGCCATGTCCCGGAGTGTAATCAAGGCGAATATTTTGCAATATTCATGCGTTATTTTTTCCAGCATCCTCTTGCTTTCGGGGTCATTTTCAATATTAAACCTCAGCATGCCGTCAAAATAACTAGTCTGCCCGAATGGAGAAAAGTAAAGAATAACAGCCACAAAACAGAAGAACAACGTGCCCACAATCGCGATCGCGTATCCGCAGACCCCGCTTGCAATACCCGCTGCCAGTGCAGCGAACATAAAGATGATATCTCGTGGGTCCCTTATATTGATTCTGAATCTTATGATTGCCAGCGCGCCTAACATGCCCAGTCCTCTTGCCAGGCTATCGCCGATTGCGTGCATGACCGTCGCAGCCACAATGGAACTCAGCACAAGAGCCTGAACAAAATTCCTCGAATATGACAGGCCTCTGAAGGTTTTTTCATAAGTAACGGCAACCACAGTTGAAAGCAGAAATGAGAGAAGGATCGTAAAAACTATTGTTATAAAGGTGGGGTTTGTGGAGGCCGTATTCAGGGTTAGAATGTCAAACATGGCATAACTCCTTATCCTTCCGCTATATTAACCCTAACGGTACATAAATCTATCTTGTGTCTGAACGAAAACTAAGATTTCTCATCAAGGTCACGGAAGATCAAAATTTTAACCGAAGGAATGTACTAAGTATCTTGAGGGTTAAAATCTTGATCTGACGGTGAGATTGGTGAGCAAGACAGTTTTTTTTCGGGCAGTAGATAGCGATTTCTTCTCCATACTATTAGACACCTGAAATTGAAAAAAGGTTTGATTGTATGAATCCGTTTCTTGTTTTGATCTTGAGGCCATTGGACGGATGTCTTTCATCGGTATGATATTTTGCCTGAATATGCACCACAAATCTACAGTCCATGGCATCAATGCGTAGCTTGGAATAATGTGAAGGGCAGGAACAGGGGACGAGTACCGGGATTCTTAGTTGCATTAGGAATTGAGCAGCCTGTCCAGCCTGCCTTGTTGATCTAATGCGTAGAGTTCGTCGCATCCGCCTATGTGATGGTCATCAATGAAAATCTGAGGGACTGTTTTCTTTCCGCCGCTTTTCAGGAGTGCCTCACTGGCCAACTCGTTACTGCCATCCACGCATATTTCCCGGTAGGTCACTTCTTTTGAGTCCAACAATCGTTTGGCTTTTATGCAGTACGGACAGATTTCCGAGGTATAGATTACTAACTCTGCCATAGATCCAACTCCTTTCCCGTATTCTTTATACGTCTTCAAGTATAGAAACGAAAATCTCCCACTTCCTCATAAACTCGGAAGGCGGGACGCTGTCTGGGGTCCTCAACTCCAGTGAAGGGCCTTTCAAATTGAGTCGTACATCAGTGAACATGGTCGTCATGTGATATATGAATCTATTGAATGAGATATCCTCCAAATTCATGAAAGGCACATTTTGTTGAATGTCCTCTGCAAGCAATGTGAAACGGACCAGTTCCCGGAGCAAGTCATGAGTATTGTCGATTTTTCGACTGTCCGAGTAGGGCATCCCGCAGCGGGTGGGGTCAGTATTATCCCAGATATTCCTCCTGGCCGGAGACATCTTAAAGTCCCTGCTGATGGACAGCTCGCATAGTTTCCTGAAAAGCTGCAGGATCTCCTGCATGTTGCGGATGACCACATGAAGCTGGATCGCGGCCGTTCCCTTCATCATTTCCAGTCCTCGCGAGCCGCAATTCGGCAAACGGGCATGAAGGTATTGGTACCGCTCAGAACTCAGGCATAGTGGAGCGCCTGCACGCCCAGGGACATAGCCGAACGCCATGTATTCGATTCCCAGTGTCTTCTGAATGGCCATATTGGTCTTTCTGATCATCGTCAACAGGTCCTCAAAAAACGCCCAATCCCCGTACCTTAATGGTGGGCTGCAGTATTCAATCTGGCCCCCAGGCTCAAAGGAAACATACATTCCGTTTGCAGAGTAGAAGCGGTCGTCCTTTGCAGAAAATCCCAGTGTTGATAAAAAGGCATAAATTTCATTCATCAATTCAGGATTTAGGGCATCCTTCGCCAGAAATTCGTACTCAAAGCCGTAAGTCCTCGCGCCGGTTGCCGCTCGTTCACCCAGAAGAGCCAATAGACGCTCTGTAAAGTCCTCCACGAGATTGTCTTGATCGGTTGGTGTGCTCATTGTAGGAAAATTCCGCCTACGCCCCCCTTTTCAAAGGGGATAAACGTTCAAGGTTTTTCGAAAAACTATGCAACGATCGGCGTTGCGCAATGGTGCAGTCATTCTTTTTACCCTGATTGTAATAAGAGCAGGATTATGTTTAAGAAGAGACTGTATAATCCACCGAAACGATGAGCTAAGCCCTATATTTGAAGCATTCTGGCTATTGATCTCAAAATTCTTTGGTTTTTTCAACCGCTAACCGATAACTGTAAAACCCTGAACTGTTACTAAAGAGGAAATCCAGACGGGATGTCTTGTCAACACCTATGCCCACCAAGGGCCGGGAGAGACATGCCAAGCCCTTGGCCCCAAGGGGACAGAGTTGCTGAGAATCAACCCATGGTCAGTTGAAAAACTCATGATACCACATTGAAAAAACTATCACGGCAAACACGCGATCTGCGTCAGAAACCAATGTGGTTGGTCCCGCATCTTTTGGGGATACCTTGGCAGCCAGCTCCTTTACCATGGGTGCGCTCAAAAGACCCTGTTTTTCAACAGTATCACCAAAAAGGATATCCTGCAAGAATCCGGGGAGTGCCGCGGGCTTTGACAGCCATTCGGACAGAGGACTGGTGAAAGGCATCTTTCTTCGGGACGCCGTTTCCTGGTCCAGGACTTGATGTTTCACAAATGAATGACGACAAATGAACTTCTCTTGATTCATTTCAAGGTTGACTTTGAAATTGACCGGAAGGGTAGCAGCGAATTCAGCCAACCGGTAATCCAGAAACGGAGTGCGCGTCTCAAGCGAATGGCGCATCGACAACCTGTCGAGACGCAAGACAACGTAATCCGGCAGGCGAAATCGGCTCTCCATGGCCAGAGCAGCATTTAAAGGATGTTCACTGCCGTCAAGCGTGGGCAGGGCGTCCTCCGGGAACAGATCGGACAATGTCTCGATTCCCAAAAGCCGTTTGAGTTCCGCATGGCTGAAAAGCTGTTCGCTCTGAATATAACGCCTCACAGGGTCGCTGTGTCTGATCGTGATGTAAGGAGGAATCTCGGGATACAAATGGCATATATGCCTTTTCCATTCCGGTGACATATCCGGATATTGGTGGGCGGCCATTTCGATGAGAAATTTCCTGTAACCGGCGAATATTTCATCCGCGCCCTCGCCGCTCAGCACAACCTTCAAATAATCGCCAGACATACGACATATCTGATCTGTGGGAAGCACAGCACCCAAGAAAATCGGTTCTTCCAATGCCCTAATAATATCGGGAAGCTCATTGAGAATTTCACTTTCGCAACTTATAGAGTAGTGGCGCAGGGGATCAAACCGTTCCCTGTTTGTGCGTATGAAGCGCTCAACCTGCCGTAATTCGTTATATCGGCCTTCCGGGAAGGATATAGTAAACATCCTCAGCCCAGGTTTATGACGCGCGGCCTGGGAAGCCACGGCGGAAGAGTCGATGCCACTGCTTAAAAGACTTCCCACTTCGACGTCGGAACGGAGCCGGATACGCACGGCGTCGGCAAACAACTCGTTGAACTGATCGCTGGCTTCGTCCAAGTTGAGCAAGAGGTTTTCACTGTTGAATCGGTATTCCCAGTATCTTTCAACACGGAAGCTCCTACTTGGCAGATCATATTCCAGAAAAGAACCGGGAGGCAGACGTTTGATGCCGAGAAACATAGTCTCTTCACCCGGCAGATAGCGGTAGGAAAACAGGGTCGCTAAACGGGACTCATTCAATCTTCTGGGCAGGCCGCTTACTTCGAGCAAAGGTTTGATCTCGGATGAAAACAAGAAGTCGCCGTCCGAAATTGTGTAGTACAACGGTTTGATACCAAAGCGGTCTCGAAACAGAAGAAGCTTTCTTCTTAAGGGATCGAATATCGCGCCCGCATACATGCCGTTTAAACGGTGAATAAAACTCAAACCATGGAGGCGGTAAAGGTGAAGAGCTATCTCGATGTCGGTCTTGGAGACGAACGATTCTCTGCTGATTTCCGACCGCAATTCTAAATAATTGTATATCTGTCCGTTGCAGACGATGGCCGATTGATCCTTGGGGCATTGTATGGGCTGCATTCCGGTTTCAAGATCCAGAATCGAAAGGCGCACGAACCCGAACCCCAACCAACCGCCTTCAGCCGGATAAACCGCCTCTTCCTGATCGTCCGGACCGCGATGTCTTTGAATCCGCCCCATCTCGATCAGGCGACGGGCAATTTCTTCCTTTGAATACGAATTTGAGAAAATCCCGTGTATTCCGCACATTTTCTAAAGGTATTCTCGATTGCCGACAGATTATATCTCGCAGGCCATTTACGACCGGGCCATAAAGGAGGTTCATACCGTATCGTAGTGACTGAACTGCATGTTGAAGGTTCCCCGGCCCTGGGAAACGGATCGAAGAGAGGTGGAATATCCGAACATCTTGGAGAGGGGGACGCTGGCCGTGAGAATCTGAATCGGTCCTTTGCTTGCGATCTGCCCGATTTTTCCCCGCCGGGCATTCAAATCACTGATCACTTCACCCATGAACTCTTCAGGGACAAGGACGTCAGTTTTCATGATTGGTTCCAGAAGAATGGGAGCGGCTTTCTGACAGGAGTTCTTAAAGGCCAATGTAGCTGCTATCCTGAATGCCATCGCATCAGAGAACGTTTCCTTTATCCGGACATCCAGAAGGGCTGTCTGAACATCTGTCACGGGATAACCCATCAGGGCACCTCCAGTCTGGGCTTCAGAAATCCCCTGTTTGATAGCATTCAGAAAATTGTCAGTAAGATCAGGGTTTTTACATCGATCAATGAAATTGTTCCCAGTCCCTCTTGGCAACGGTGAGACTTCTATTCGAACAACTGCAAAGTGTTGCTGTCCGGCAAGTTCCCTGTGGAAAACTTCCTCGTATTCGACTGTTTCTCCTATGGTTTCACGGTATACAACCTGGGGTTTTCCCCTATTCGTTTCCACAAGAAACTCACGTTTGACCCTACCGGTGATGATCTCCAGGTGTAGTTCGCCCATGCCGGAGATAATGATCTGGCCTGTTTCATCATCGATCCTGAACTTAAGAGTGGGGTCTTCATCCGACAGTTTGTTCAGGGCGGCCAGAAGCTTGTCGTGATCCTGCACCTTCTTAGGCTCGATGGCCACACTGATGACAGGCTCGTCAAACTGCATCGGTTCGAGCAGAATGGCCCTGTCCTTTTCGCACAGCGTATCTCCTGTCGCTGTCAGCTTTAGCCCCATGACAGCAACAATATCCCCCGCTGAGGCCTTGTCTATACGTTCTCTCTTGTTCGAATGCATTCTCAGTAGTCGAGCGAGTTTTTCATGGATTTTCTTGCCCGGATTATAAACAAGATCCCCTGTCTTAACGGTGCCGGAATAAATCCGGACAAAAGTTGTTCTTCTCCCCTGATCCATCAT